>NZ_PDIY01000001.1:840000-1140000 GCF_002563655.1 Bacillus sp. es.034
CATCCACAAATTCTTCGACACGGATCATGGCGTTGATCCACTCATCTTTTTCCACTCCGAGCAGATTGATGATCGGAAGTCCTTTCGCAGTACGACTGAACTCTGGGATTTCATATCCTTTTGCACGATACGCTTTTCCTTTGTTCGTAAAGAAGAGGATCGTATCATGAGTTGACGTTGTCAGTAAGTTTTCGACAAAGTCTTCATCATTCGTGCCCATTCCCTGGATTCCTCTTCCTCCACGCTTTTGACTGCGGTAGGTAGAAACAGGGAGACGCTTGATGTAACCGTTATGAGTGAGGGAAACGACGATGTTCTCTCTAGGAATCAAATCTTCATCCTCGATGTTCTCGATTCCACCCGCTACAATTTCAGATCTTCTTTCATCATTGAAGCGTTCTTTGATTTCGATCAATTCTTCACGGATGATTTCCAGAACCTTTTCGTCATCTGCAAGGATCGCTTTCAGTTCAGCAATCAGCTTCACAAGCTCCTGATACTCATCTTCAATTTTTTCACGCTCTAAACCGGTTAGGCGTTGAAGACGCATATCCAGGATCGCCTGTGCCTGCTTATCGGATAAGGAGAAGTTCTCCATCAAACCTTGTTTTGCAAGCTCAGTTGTTTGTGAGCCGCGGATAAGGGCAATGATTTCATCGATGTGGTCGAGGGCGATCCTCAAACCTTCTAAAATATGAGCCCTTGCTTCAGCCTTCCGCAGTTCAAATTCCGTTCTACGGCGAATGACTACGCGTTGATGCTGAAGATAGTGATAGAGACATTCTTTTAAGTTCAATACCTTCGGCTGGCCGTCTACAAGTGCCAGAAGATTGATCCCGAAGCTTGTTTGAAGTGCCGTTTGCTTATATAAATTATTGAGCAGTACGTTAGCATTGGCATCTTTTCGTACTTCAATGACGATACGCATACCATTACGATCCGATTCATCACGAAGATCCGTGATGCCATCGATCTTCTTATCCCGGACCAGATCCGCGATCTTCTCAATGAGTCTCGCTTTATTCACCTGATAGGGGATTTGATGGACGATGATCGTTTCTTTTCCATTGCTCTTTGTTTCGATTTCCACACGGGCACGCATGGTGATGGAACCCTTACCCGTTTCATAAGCGCGACGGATCCCGCTTCTTCCTACAATCAAACCGGCAGTAGGGAAATCAGGTCCGTAGATGAATTCCATCAGCTCTTGAATCGTAATGTCAGGATCTTTACTTAACGCAAGGATTCCATCGATGACCTCTCCAAGATTATGGGGAGGGATGTTCGTTGCCATCCCTACGGCGATTCCTGAAGAACCGTTTACCAAAAGGTTAGGGAAACGGGCAGGTAATACTTCCGGCTCCCGCTCCGTGCCATCATAGTTATCTTTATAATCAATTGTGTCTTTATTAATATCACGAATGAGTTCCATAGAGATCTTGGACATACGTGCTTCTGTATAACGCATGGCCGCTGCGGCGTCACCGTCCACAGAACCGAAGTTACCGTGACCGTCAACCAGCATATAGCGATAGTTGAAATCCTGTGCCATACGAACCATGGTGTCATAAACAGCTGAGTCACCATGAGGGTGATACTTACCGATTACTTCGCCGACGATACGTGCTGATTTCTTGTACGCTTTGTCAGACGTCATCCCGAGGTCATTCATCGCATATAAAATACGGCGATGGACGGGCTTAAGGCCATCACGTGCATCTGGTAGGGCACGTGAAACAATGACACTCATCGCATAATCCAGGAAAGACGAGCGCATTTCACTACTTATATTAATCTCTTTAACATTCGATCTTGGTGTTTCTGCCATAGTAAAAGGGACCTCCTTTTAAAGAAAGATTTATACCTTTCTCACTCTTTACCTTGTCCGCTATGTAAAAGACAGGATAGCACCCAGGTCTATCCTGTTTATTTTATTTTAGATATCCAAGTTCTTGACGTAAGCTGCGTTTTCTTCGATGAAGTTACGTCTCGGCTCTACTTTGTCACCCATCAGGATATCAAAGGTTTCATCGGCCTCGATCGCATCTTGAAGGCTTACCTGCAGCAGGGTCCTTGTTTCCGGATCCATTGTTGTCTCCCAAAGCTGCTCTGGGTTCATCTCTCCAAGACCTTTGTAACGCTGGATTCCAGGTTTAGGCGTCGGGGAAATTTCTGCAAGTATGCGATCCAGTTCTTTATCATTGTAGGCGTACTCGATCTTCTTCCCTTGTTGTATTTTGTACAAAGGTGGTTGAGCGATGTAGATATAGCCTGCTTCGATGATATTTCTCATGTAACGATAGAAGAACGTTAACAATAGCGTACGAATATGTGCGCCATCAACGTCGGCATCGGTCATGATCACGATTTTATGATATCTTGCTTTAGCCAGATTGAAGTCTTCACCAATACCAGTCCCAAGAGCTGTAATGATCGCACGGACCTCGTTATTGGAAAGGATCTTATCAAGGCGTGCCTTTTCTACGTTGATGATTTTACCACGCAGTGGAAGGATGGCCTGGAAGTGACGGTCACGTCCCTGTTTGGCCGATCCACCGGCTGAGTCACCCTCAACCACATAGATTTCGCTGATACTCGGGTCTTTGGAAGAACAGTCAGCCAGTTTACCAGGAAGGCTCGAGATTTCCAGGGCACTCTTACGGCGGGTAAGCTCCCTTGCTTTTTTCGCAGCCAGTCGGGCACGGGCAGCCATAAGACCTTTTTCCACGACTTTTCGGGCAACAACCGGGTTTTCAAGTAAGAACGTTTCCAGATGCTCTGAGAAAAGGGAATCGGTGATCGTCCTTGCTTCTGAGTTCCCGAGTTTGGTTTTTGTCTGACCTTCGAATTGAGGGTCAGGATGCTTGATCGAAATGATGGCAGTCAGACCTTCCCGGACATCTTCCCCTGAAAGGTTCGCATCGTTCTCTCTGAATACATTATTTTTACGGGCGTAATCATTGATGACCCTCGTCAAAGCTGTTTTAAATCCAGACTCATGGGTTCCACCTTCATGGGTATGGATGTTATTGGCGAATGAGTAAAGATTGCTTGCGAAACCGTCATTGTATTGTAGGGCGATTTCAACGGTGATATCATCCTTCTCACCCTCAATGTAGATCGGTTCTTCATGGATGACTTCTTTCGAACGGTTAAGGTGCTCAACGTAGGACTTGATTCCACCTTCATAATGGTAATCTCTTCGTTTCCCTTCTCCGCGCTTATCTTCAATGCTGATTTGGATCCCTCTGTTTAAGAAAGCCAGTTCACGAATACGATTGGCAAGTATGTCATATTCGTATTCCGTCGTTTCAGTAAAGATTTCAGGATCTGGAGTGAAGTGGATGATCGTTCCGGTTTTATCCGTTTCTCCGACCACTTTAAGGTCGAAGCTTGGTACACCTTTTTCGAATTTCTGGTAGTAGATGTTCCCATCACGATGGACATGTACCTCAAGTTCTGTTGAAAGGGCATTAACAACCGAGGCCCCTACTCCATGCAGACCTCCGGATACTTTATATCCGCCGCCGCCGAATTTACCGCCGGCGTGAAGGACCGTCATGATGACCTCTACGGCAGGTCGTCCCATTTTTTCGTGGATACCGACCGGAATCCCACGTCCGTTATCCGTCACAGTGATACTGTTATCCTCTTCAATGATGACTTCGATCTCACTACAGTAACCGGCTAATGCCTCATCGATACTGTTATCAACGATTTCCCACACCAAGTGATGCAGACCTCTGCCGCTTGTTGATCCAATATACATACCCGGTCTTTTCCGAACGGCCTCTAAACCTTCTAAAACCTGAATCTGATTTTCATCATAGGAGCCGCCTTGCGCTTGATTTTGTTCTATAGCCATACTGATTCACCTACACTTTCTAACCTTCAGGGCTTTGTATTTCTATAATAAATTCTCATAGTTTGAGTATTTCTTTGATCGCTTCTTTAACGTACTGGATGCCAGCGGTGAGAGATACAACTGGCCCGTTGTGATAACAAGAGATTTATATGAACCCTTTGCAAGATTGCAAAGGTTATGATCTTTCGTTTTTAGAAAATGTTGAATTTCCTCTGAAAATTGAACGGTGTCTCGATCAATAATTGCGATGATTTCATCTGTACGTACCATGACATCTTCTCCAACATGTATGTACAAGGTAACACCTCATTTCAATCTTTTCATGGATCCGGCTTCCACTTCGAACGTAGTCGCCTCGTTCAGGGTTTGATGATCAATCCCGTCCACGTTGGTCGTGGTCACGAAGGTTTGAACTTTCCCCTGGATGGTATTTAATAAGTGAGACTGACGGTAATCATCCAGCTCAGATAACACATCATCCAGAAGTAAGATGGGATACTCTTTGATTTCAGAGTGTATCAGCTCGATTTCTGCAAGCTTCACAGAGAGGGCCGTTGTCCGTTGCTGCCCCTGTGATCCGAATGTTTGAACATCACGGTCATTCACAATGAATTGAAGATCATCACGATGCGGACCGACCAGGGTCACACCACGATCGATTTCCCGCTCCCGTATATCATAGAATTTCTGCTCATATATATCTACCATTTTTGACCATTCTTGATTATCTGATACATCCAAAGACGGTTTATACACGATTTCCAACGTTTCCAGGTTTCTTGAAATCCCTGAATGGATCGGTTTCGCCCAACTTTCCAACAATTGAACGAACTCAAATCGTTTCTTCGTAATTTTCACCGCCATCTCGATGAACTGTTCCGTCAAGACATCAAGCATCGTCTGGTCTTTTTGTTTTCTCGTCTGCAACTGTTTTAAATAATGGTTCCGTTGCTGTAATATTTTCTGATAAAGGCTGATATCATGTAAATAAACAGGAGAAACCTGACCGATTTCCATATCAATAAAACGGCGCCTGACTTGAGGGCTCCCTTTTACCAAATGAAGATCTTCAGGTGCAAACATGACAACATTCATGTTCCCTACATATTGACTCAGTTTAGACTGTTCAAGGTGATTACTCTTCGCCTTTTTCCCCTTTTTGGACAGGATGAGCTCCAAAGGTAATCCACCGTTATATTTCTGAATCCTACCTTTTATTTTAGCATATTCCTGATCCCAACGGATTAAATCTTTATCATTTGAGGTACGGTGGGATTTAGCCATTGCCAGGACATAGATAGACTCCATGATATTCGTCTTCCCCTGGGCATTTTCTCCAAGAATGACGTTCACCTTATTTTCGAAACTCACGTCGATTGATTCGTAATTACGGTAGTTTCTTAATTCCAATTGTTCAATGTACATGGACATAACACCCTTTATTATTCTCCAGCAACCACAAAGACCCCTACTTCAGGAATTTCAACTTTATCTCCTACCGTAAGTTTTCTCCCTCTTCTTTGGTCTTGTTCCCCGTTTATGTATACTTCATATTCACTTAAGAACCATTTTGCCATCCCACCGGACTGAATCACTTCAGCAAGCTTCAGGAATTGTCCCAATGTGATGATTTCTGTTTCGATGGTGATCTCTTTCGCCACTAAAATCACTACTTTCCGTATAAAGTCTCTAATATATTATTTTACTCTAAATGGAGTTAAGTCACAACTAACGAAAAATGGAGAAAATAGTCGCAGTTAATTTCCTAAGGATCTCCGTAAATGTAAAAAGCCAACACCTGAACTTTTCTAAGGTGTTGGCTTTTTGATTTTTAGTACGTTCTTACCGGAAGGATCAGTTGAAGGATGGAATCATCATGCAGGGGCTTCAAGACGAACGGTCTCATCGCTCCTGTGAAGTTCACATGAATTTCTGTTCCTTCAATCGCTTTTAACGCGTCCATCATATATTTCGCGCTGAAAGAGATTTTCAGTTCTTCCCCTTCGATGGATTGACTTTCCACCTGCTCGATGACTTTCCCGATTTCAGGTGTATTGGATGAAATTTCAATAACTCCACCATCAAGGGTCGAAAGTTTCACGACGTTATTTCGTCCCTCTCTCGCCAGCAGCGATGCACGATCGATCGCTTGTAAAAATTCTTTTGTGTTAAGAGTCAATTCTGTTTTCGTATCAGATGGAATCAATCGACTTGTGTCCGGGTAGTTCCCCTCTAATAGTCTTGAGAAGAATAATAAATGCTTTGCCTTGAACAGGACCTGGTTTTCCGTAATGACGATTTCAACGGGTTCATCCGTATCATCAAGGATCTTATTCAATTCATTTAAGCTCTTCCCTGGAATCACGATATTGTATGAAGCATCATGATTGGTTTCGATCGGTGCTTTTCTCATGGCAAGTCTGTGACTATCTGTTGCAATACAGCTCAGCTCCCCGTCTTCGATCTGACAGTTTACACCTGTCAAGATGGGGCGTGTTTCTGAGGTGGACACTGCGAATACGGTTTGTCTGATCATCGTTTTAAGGAGATCCGTTGAGACTTTGATTCCATTTCCTTCTTCAATCTGTGGAAGGTGCGGATATTCTTCAGGATCCAGACCGTTTAAATTGAATTCTGCCTGTCCTGAACGGATGACTGTCTGGAAGTGACTCTGAACTTCGATTTCCACCGTATCTTTCGGTAATTTCTTAACGATTTCACTAAAGAACTTTGCCTGGAGGACAATGCCGCCTGTTTCCATGATCCCAACGATTTCAGTGCCTTCTTCCTCATTCGGGATAAAGGATTCAATCGAAATATCCGAATCACTACCTGTCAATGTGACTCCATCTTCAGTGGCAATGATCTTGATCCCGGTCAGGATGGGAATCGTCGTTCTTGATGTGACAGCTTTCATGACGTCCTGGACGCTCTGGACAAGATAGTCCCTTTGAATAACAAATTTCATGATTTATTCCTCCAATTTGCACATAATTTTATGGACTGAATCATATACTAATAATTTATTTAAAAAATAGTAATAGAAGTAGTAGGGCCTGTTGATATGTGGATAAGTGTGTGAATCGAACGTAAACACAGCCTATCCACATGTGGACAGACTGTGTGCTAGTTAGTCGGAGTTATTCACATTATCCAGTTTGGTTGTGTGTAGAATCAGGCCTTTAATGTTTCACGAATGTCCTTCAATTGCTGCTGAAGAAGTGCATCCGTTCCGAGTAATGTACTGATCTTTTCATGAGCATGAATGACAGTCGTGTGATCACGTCCGCCAAACTCTTCTCCGATTTTCGGAAGGGAGGAATCCGTCATTTCCCTAGATAAATACATGGCGATTTGCCTCGGGAATGCGATGGACTTTGTTCGTTTCTTCGCTTTAAAGTCCTCGAGCTTCACGTTGAAGTGCTCCCCAACGACTCGTTGAATTTCCTGGATGGTAATCGCCCTTGGCTTCGAGCTCGGGATAATATCCTTCAACGCCTCGGCTGCAAGATCGGCATTGATATCTTTATTTATAAGAGAAGAGTACGCGACGACACGGATCAATGCGCCCTCTAACTCACGAATATTCGAATCGATTTGGTTAGCTATATAAAGCATGGCTTCATTTGGAATATCCAGTCCTTCAGCCTTCGCTTTCTTTCGTAAAATCGCAATTCTCGTCTCGAGATCCGGTGGAGTGATATCTGTTATAAGCCCCCATTCGAATCGGGAACGAAGTCTATCTTCAAGTGTCGGAATTTCTTTCGGCGGCCGATCACTGGAAATGACAATTTGCTTGCTTTCTTCATGTAAGGTATTAAAAGTATGGAAAAATTCCTCTTGTGTTTGTTCTTTACCCGCTAAAAATTGAATATCATCAATTAATAAAACATCTACACTACGGTATTTATTTCGAAAATCGACTGCTTTATTATCCCTGATGGAGTTAATGAATTCGTTGGTGAATTTTTCAGATGACAAGTAAACTACTTTCGCAGCAGGATTATGTTCAAGTACATAATGGCCGATGGCATGCATCAAGTGAGTCTTTCCAAGGCCGACTCCCCCATAAATAAATAAGGGATTATAGGCTTTGGCAGGTGCTTCAGCCACAGCCAAAGAAGCGGCATGGGCGAACCGGTTGCCCGAACCGATAACAAATGTGTCGAAAGTGTATTTAGCGTTCAGCATATTTTGATTGATATCTTGCTGATCATCATCTTTCATCGACTTTGGCGGTATTTGAATATCAAACTCTTCCGGCTCCTGGTTTTGAGGAATGATAAATTTCACGACTAGTTCTTCGCCTGTAATATCATACAAAACCCCTGAGATTAGCTGAGAGTAACGGCCTTCCAGCCAATCTCTTGCAAATTCATTTGGAGCTGTAATTACAAGGGTGTCCCCTTGAATGGAATGGGCCTTAGTTGATTTCAACCAAGTATCAAAGCTTGGTTTACTGATCTTTTTTTCAATATTTTCTAAGGCCTTGCTCCAAAGATCCCCGATATTCTCCAATCCTGATCCCTCCTTTTCTTAGTTTGTATAACTTCTGTACAATCATTACGCGCTATACATTCCTTAAACTCACGCTATTCTATAAAAATACAATTCGTTGAATGTGGAAAATATATATAATAAGGAAGGAAAATGGTTTTTCGACATTATCCACCACTTGTGGACAACGTTTTACAAACCCTCTGTATAAGTTACCCACATGATATCCACATTTTGTGGATAAGTTATTTCCGTGAACACAGTTATCAAGAGTGAAAACACAATAATCATATCAAAATATCCTTAGAGGTGCAATGCTTTTTAAATTTTATCCACAACCCCCCACACCTTGTGGAATGAAATTGTCCACAACCCTAGAACTTGTGAAAAAGTTGTCAGTATGTGTTGTGGATAATTTAAAACCATGTCGAATCCTATCCACAGGTACCTTAAATAGAAAAATGGGATAGGGTTTGTAGAAGGAAAATCATGATGAGGAATTTGAGTGTTCTTGGAGAGACCTGACGATCAGCGGAAATCAACCAGCACTCGCTAATTTAAAGAATAATGGGTTAGCAAACGAACACATTAAAAGAAAAATAATCTGAGTGTTGACTTTTTATGGGTACCGTCTTTATAATAGTGAGGAATGTCTTTAACTTTTTTAAAGATATCCTTCAGGGAGGTGTCATAGATGAAAAGAACGTTTCAACCAAATAACCGCAAAAGAAAAAAGAATCACGGTTTCCGTGCACGTATGAGCTCTAAAAACGGACGCAATGTTTTAGCTCGCCGTCGCAGCAAAGGAAGAAAAGTATTATCTGCCTAGACCACTGAACTGACTCAGTGGTCTTTTTTTTCCTTTCTATTAGGAGATAAGACGATTTGGCTCGTTCGTATTTTGGTTAACGAGAAAAAGTACTTATAATTTCATATGAATGAGCCAATAATGTCGAGGTTAGATCAAGACAAAAATGAAAATCAGGTGTGGTCCATGCGGAAAGAACAAAGAGTAAAGAAAAATAAAGAGTTCCAGGAAATATTTAAAAAAGGGACATCCTTCGCGAATCGTCAATTCGTCTTGTATCTATTAAAGAAGGAAGAGCCTCAGCCATTCCGAATCGGGATTTCCGTCAGTAAGAAAATCGGGAATGCTGTGTGCCGCAATCAAATCAAGCGTTACGTGAGGCAGGCTTTCTTAGAATTACAAGAAGAGGTTCACGATCAGTACGATTATCTTATCATCGCCAGAAAACCGGCGGCCGAAATGAATTTCCATGAGGTGAAGGGGAGTCTCACCCATGTATTAAAAAGAGGAAAAGTATTGAAAAGGTCTTCTTATGGCAAATATGATAGGAAGAAGTCATAACATTTTGAGAGAATGACAGGTTTCGTCATCACAAGCCAAGGAAAAGATGTTACAATACGAGGGATTGTACTTTTTTGGTACGGGATGATGGGTCTTGTTTACATTTTATTTGAAAGATATTAGTTGGGAGGAAAATAAGGGTGAAAAAGAGAATGATAGCCCTGGTGGGAATCATTGGGCTAATGGCTATTCTATCAGGTTGTACAGATTACAATAAGCCGATTACATCTGATAGTAGCGGAATATGGAATGAATATATTGTCTATCCTTTATCACAATTGATTACCATGGTTGCAGAGTTCATGGGCGGATCTTACGGATTAGCGATCGTCATCGTTACATTGCTCATTCGTTTAGCGATTCTGCCATTGATGATCAAACAAACGAGAAATTCAAAAGCCATGCAGGCATTACAACCTGAAATGAAAAAACTGCGCGAAAAATATAGCTCCAAAGATGCACAAACTCAGCAAAAGCTTCAACAAGAAACGATGGCTTTATTCCAAAGTCACGGGGTGAATCCGTTAGCGGGTTGTTTCCCATTGATCGTTCAAATGCCGATCTTGATCGGTTTCTACCATGCGATCGTGAGAACACAGGAAATTAAAGCGCATAACTTCTTATGGTTCGATCTCGGTAATCCGGATCCATACTATATTTTACCTTTAGTAGCAGGTTTAACAACGTTCATCCAACAAAAATTAATGATGGCGGGTACAGCGAATCAAAATCCGCAAATGGCCATGATGCTTTATATCATGCCGGTCATGATCATCATTTTTGCGATTAACTTCCCTGCAGCTCTATCCCTTTACTGGGTAGTCGGAAATCTATTCATGATTGCTCAAACATACTTCATCAAGGGACCTGAGATTAAAGAAGCGCAAGCCGTCAAAGCTGGTGGGAATTCGGGAGGAAAGAAAAAGTGAGAGAAGTAGAAGCGACTGGTCAAACGGTGGAAGAAGCCATTGAATCAGCCTTGTCTCAACTGAATATCACCAAAGAAGAAGCAGAGATCGACGTCATTGATCAAGGTAAAAAAGGGTTATTCGGATTGTTCGGCGGAAGGCCGGCAGTCGTCAACGTGAAGAAAGCGGTTGATCCGGTAGAGGAAGCGAAGGATTTTATTTTATCCGTTGCACGTGAAATGGGCGTGGAAGCGACCATAGAAGTGAAAAGGGATGGAAGAGATGTGGAATTCAACATATCCGGTGAAAAAATGGCTCTATTGATTGGCAAAAGAGGACAAACATTGAATGCTCTTCAACATTTGTCGCAATTGATCGCCAATCGGGTATCCGGTCAGTTCATCACGATCCTGTTGGATGCTGAAAACTATCGGGAAAGACGGAAGCAGACGCTGACAACGCTTGCGGAACGGTTGGCAGAAAAGGCACTGCGCACCAATCGCTCTGTTTCCTTGGAACCGATGCCTTCCTATGAACGAAAAGTGATCCACACCGCTTTAGTGGATTCCAAAAGGGTCGATACCCATTCAGAGGGAAGAGAACCCAATCGATACATTGTCATTGCACCAAAATAATGAAAGACGATTCCTTTCGGGGGATCGTTTTTTTTATGGCTTCGTCCTGTGGATTCTTATTTTCATCCCGGTTTATTGTTATTCACATGTGGATAAGTTAAAATAATAGAGATGAGATGTTATCTATGTGGATAACATTATTTGGTGACGAACAAAGGGTTTCCTTTCTTTAGTATTAAAACGGAATGTGATATTCTAATAATTTGGGGAAACGTTACTTTATACTATACATTTCATATAAATAGGTCAGCTATAAGAGAGGTGAACATAATGGAATTAGATACAATTGCTGCCATATCCACTCCGATGGGAGAGGGAGCGATCGCCATCGTCCGTTTGAGCGGTGAGTTGTCATTCGATATCGGTGATAAAGTCTTTAAGGGAAGGAAAGGGAGTTCCATGAAGGAATTTGCATCCCATACCATTCATTATGGACATATCGTTGATCCCGACACCGATCAAGTGGTGGAAGAGGTCATGGTTTCCGTGATGAGAGGGCCGAAGACATTCACCCGTGAAGACATCATCGAGATCAACTGCCACGGAGGACTTGTATCGGTGAATAAAGTTCTGCAGCTTGTGTTGAAAAACGGGGCGAGACTTGCAGAGCCCGGTGAATTCACGAAGCGGGCTTTCCTGAATGGCCGAATCGATCTTTCTCAGGCAGAAGCCGTGATGGATCTCATTCGGGCGAAAACCGACCGGGCCATGAATGTAGCCCTGAATCAAATGGAGGGCCGCCTTTCCAATTTGATCAGGAAGCTCCGTCAGGAAATCCTTGAAACCCTTGCCCATGTGGAAGTGAACATTGACTATCCGGAGTATGATGATGTAGAAGAGATGACGCATAACGTGCTTCTGGAAAAATCCAAACACGTCCGGGATGAAATCGACAGGCTGGTTCGCACATCTGAACAAGGGAAGATTTTAAGGGAAGGTCTTTCTACGGTGATCATCGGACGGCCCAATGTAGGGAAATCCTCCCTCTTGAACAGCCTTGTTCATGAAAATAAAGCCATTGTGACGGATATTCCCGGGACGACGCGTGACGTGATCGAGGAATATGTCAATGTAAGGGGAGTCCCTCTCCGTCTTGTTGACACGGCGGGGATTCGTGAGACCGAAGATATTGTTGAACGGATTGGCGTGGAACGCTCGAGACAGGTGTTGAAGGAAGCCGATTTAATTTTACTCGTGCTCAATTATGCGGATGAACTAACCTTTGAGGATGAACAGCTATTCGAAGCGGTGAGAGGAATGGACGTCATTGTCATCGTGAACAAAACCGATCTTCCTCAGAAGATTGATATAGATAAGGTAAGAAAGCTTTCCGAAAATCACCAGCTGGTGACAACGGCCTTACTGGAGGAACAGGGGATCGATGAACTGGAAGAAGCCATTTCATCCTTGTTCTTTGCGGGATCCATCGAAGCGGGGGATATGACATATGTGTCCAACAGTCGTCATATCGCCTTACTCAACCAGGCATCCATTGCGATCAATGAAGCGATCGACAGCGTGGAAATGGGGACACCGATTGATATTGCACAGATCGATCTGACGAGAACGTGGGAACTATTAGGTGAAATCATCGGGGACAGCGTTCATGAAAGCCTGATCGATCAGCTGTTTTCTCAGTTCTGCTTAGGGAAATAAACACTATTATAATGTGGACGGGACTTATCCGTCCTACAAGGAGGAAATAACAAACCATGCAATATGACGCAGGGCAATATGATGTCATTGTCATTGGTGCTGGCCATGCCGGGGTAGAAGCGGGACTTGCTTCTGCACGTATGGGAGCTAAAACGTTAATGGTCACCATTAACCTGGATATGGTCGCCTTTATGCCGTGTAATCCATCTGTCGGTGGACCGGCAAAGGGGATCGTTGTAAGGGAAATCGACGCTCTCGGTGGAGAGATGGGTCGTAATATAGATAAAACGCATATACAAATGAGAATGTTGAATACAGGTAAAGGTCCTGCTGTACGTGCACTGCGCGCGCAGGCAGATAAATTCCTCTACCAGAATGAAATGAAGCGGACAATTGAAAACGAACCGAACATGACCTTGATGCAGGGAATGGTGGAGGAATTGATCGTGGAGGATGATGAATGTAAAGGTGTCGTCACGATGACAGGTGCCGCCTACCGTGCCAAAACGGTCGTCATCACTACTGGTACATTCCTTCGTGGTGAAATCATCTTGGGAGACCTGAAATATTCAAGCGGTCCCAATAACCAACAGCCTTCCATCAGATTATCTGATCACTTGCATGAGCTTGGTTTCGATACGGTACGGTTTAAAACCGGGACACCGCCGCGGGTCAATAGCTCGACCATCGATTATTCGAAAACGGAGATTCAGCCGGGTGATGACGTTCCACGTGCATTCAGCTATGAAACGACCAAATACATCACGGATCAACTTCCATGCTGGCTGACGTATACAAATGAATTGACTCATCAATTAATCGACGACAATCTTCATCGTTCGCCAATGTATTCAGGTATGATCAAAGGAACAGGCCCTCGCTACTGTCCTTCTATAGAAGATAAAGTCGTGCGTTTTCACGACAAGCCGCGTCATCAGATCTTCCTCGAGCCGGAAGGAAGAAATACTCAGGAAGTGTACGTTCAAGGATTATCGACAAGCTTGCCTGAGGATGTGCAGCAAAAAATCCTGCAGACCATTCCGGGTCTTGAGAAAGTACAAATGATGCGTGCCGGTTATGCCATCGAGTATGATTCCATCGTACCGACGCAATTATGGCCGACGCTTGAAACGAAAAAAATTAAGAACCTGTACACCGCGGGTCAAATCAATGGAACATCCGGCTATGAAGAAGCGGCTGGACAAGGATTGATGGCAGGAATCAACGCTGCTTGCCGTTCTCTTGATAAAGACGAAGTGATCTTAAGCCGATCAGATGCTTATATCGGGGTACTGATCGATGACCTCGTGACAAAAGGGACGAACGAACCGTATCGTCTTCTGACTTCACGTGCGGAATACCGCTTGTTGCTCCGTCATGATAATGCTGATCTTCGTTTAACGGATATCGGTCATAAGATCGGATTGATCACAGAGGATCGTTTTGAACGATTCACGGAGAAGAAAGAAGCGATATCAGCCGAGAAAAAGCGACTTGAAGCCGTCCGCATCAAGCCGAGTGAAGAAACTCAAAGGGTTATCCGTGAAGCAGGCGGAAGCGAGCTGAAGGACGGGATACTGGCAGCTGATCTCCTGAAGCGGCCGGAAATGAATTACAGCCATATTAAGGCACTTGTCCCAAGCGACATTGAGCTTGATCCCGATGTAGAAGAACAAGTGGAAATTCAGGTGAAATACGAGGGGTATATTGAAAAATCCCTTCAACAGGTCGATAAAATGAAGAAGATGGAAAATAAACGAATTCCTGATAACATTGATTACAGTGCAA
The DNA here is from genome assembly GCF_002563655.1 of Bacillus sp. es.034. Lineage (GTDB taxonomy): Bacteria > Bacillota > Bacilli > Bacillales > Bacillaceae_B > Rossellomorea. The sequence continues at coordinate 854,719 of NZ_PDIY01000001.1, forward strand.
TCAGCGGATTGGCTTCTGAAGCAAGACAGAAGTTGATCGAGGTCCAGCCTCTTTCCCTTGCACAGGCCTCCCGTATTTCAGGCGTGAATCCTGCAGACGTATCCATTTTAATGGTCTACATTGAACAGGGGAAAATCGCCAAAGTATCGAGTGATCAATAGAAGTAAAGGAAGGATCATTTCATGAACGTAAATGAATTTCAATCAATGCTTGAGGAGAAAGGGATTTCCCTTTCTTCCACGCAATTAGATCAGTTTGAACGCTATTATGAATTGCTTGTTGAATGGAACGAAAAAATGAATTTGACGGCAATCACTGACAAAGAAGACGTGTATTTAAAGCATTTTTACGATTCAATCAGTGCAGCATTTTATGTCGACTTCACGGAAGTTCAATCTCTGTGTGATGTTGGGGCAGGTGCCGGTTTTCCAAGTATCCCGCTTAAAATATGCTTCCCGCATCTACATATTTCGATTGTTGATTCCTTGAACAAGCGCATTACATTCTTAAATCATTTATCGGATGAACTGGGACTTGCAAATACCCATTTTTATCATGATCGTGCAGAGACATTTGGAAAAAACAAGGCTCACCGCGAAAAATATGATATGGTTACAGCAAGAGCCGTAGCCAGAATGTCCGTTTTAAGCGAATTATGCCTGCCGCTTGTGAAAAAAGGTGGAGCATTTGTCGCCATGAAGGCTTCCAATGTCAATGAAGAGCTGTCCAATGCAAAGAAAGCCATCGGGACACTTGGTGGACAAACCGATAAAATGTATTCCTTCCTTCTTCCTGAAGAGGAAAGTGAACGGAATATCGTGAAAATCAACAAAGTGAAAGAAACACCTAACAAATATCCCAGAAAACCCGGGACACCGAATAAATTACCGTTAGAATAGTATGGTCACTCTCCTGCCTTCATCGGTCATGGTATAATCGACATATAGTGAGAAGGCAGGAAATGGACATATTTTAGAGAATATTAATAAAGGGAGTTTCTTAAAGGTGGTGTAGGAAGATGAAGCATCCTTTCTCTCGTTTTTTTGGCCTAGGTGAAAAGGAGCAAGATGTTGAATCTGAAGAGTCGAATGTAGTGGAAGAAGATCGTGATGAAGTGAGGAAAATACAGGTCTCGCATATCATCCCGAATCGATTTCAACCAAGGACTGTGTTTAATGATGAAAAGATAGAAGAGTTATCCAGAACGATTCACACGCATGGCATCATCCAGCCGATCGTGGTGAGACAGTACGATGATGACCAGTTTGAAATCATTGCGGGTGAACGGAGATACAGAGCCGTTCAAAAGCTTGGCTGGGAAACCGTACCGGCGATTGTGAAGAATCTTAATGATACTGAAACAGCCTCTGTCGCATTAATAGAGAACTTACAAAGAGAAGAACTCTCTCCTATAGAGGAAGCAATCGCATATGGAAAACTGTTGGAATTACATGATCTAACTCAAGAAGCCCTTGCTCAACGCTTAGGAAAAGGACAATCAACCGTGGCGAACAAGCTTCGTCTCCTAAAGCTTCCAGAAGAAATTCAATCAGCTCTACTAGATAAACAAATCACTGAACGCCACGCCAGGGCTTTGATTCCTTTGAAGAATGCTGAAAAGCAGATCCAGCTTCTTCAGGAAATCATTGAAAAGAGCTTGAATGTCAAACAGACCGAAGACCGGGTTGTAAAAATGCAAGAAGGAACGACCCATAAGCCGAAGCCTAAACGGAAGGCCTTCAGCAAAGATATGAGAATTGCCGTGAATACGATCCGACAATCGCTGTCCATGGTATCAGATAGCGGAATCAATCTCGACTCAGAAGAAGAAGAGCACGAGGAATTCTATCAATTCACCATTCGTATTCCGAAAAAAAAATAGATTCGTAGTCTAAAAGTGAGAAACATATCCGATCCGTTTCTCACTTTTTTTATTGCGAGCGTTGGATGATAACAGAATCTTTCCTATTTATGGAAAGGTGTTTCTTTTTGAAAAATTGACAGACAATTATCCGGGAATTTTGATAGAATAAAAGAATACTGTGTGAAAATGAAATCAATCTTAGGAAGTCAAAAGGTAGGTGACAACCTTGGGCAGAATCGTAGCCGTTACAAACCAGAAAGGCGGGGTGGGAAAAACCACGACATCCGTCAATTTGGGGGCTTGTTTAGCTTATATAGGGAAAAAGGTTTTACTTGTAGATATCGATCCTCAGGGAAACGCCACCAGTGGTGTCGGCGTGGAAAAAGGGGATGTACAACAGTGTATCTATGATGTGTTAGTGGATGATGTAGATGTTAAAGACACGATTAAACAATCAAAAGTAGAGAACTTATCGCTTGTCCCTGCAACGATCTCACTTGCCGGAGCGGAAATTGAATTGGTTCCGACGATCTCCCGTGAAGTCCGTTTAAAGAAAGCGCTGGAGAAGGTAAAGGACGAATTCGATTTCATCATTATTGATTGTCCCCCTTCATTGGGACTCCTGACGATCAATGCGCTAACCGCTTCGGATGCTGTCGTCATACCGGTCCAGTGTGAATATTACGCCCTCGAGGGATTAAGTCAGCTGTTAAGCACGGTCCGTTTAGTGCAGAAGCATCTGAATCATGATCTTATGATTGATGGTGTATTGTTAACGATGCTTGATGCAAGGACCAATCTGGGCATCCAGGTTATCGAAGAAGTGAAAAAATACTTTCAAGACAAAGTGTATCGCACAATTATCCCACGTAATGTTCGTTTAAGTGAAGCACCCAGTCATGGTGAACCGATCATCATCTATGATGCGAAATCCAGGGGAGCAGAAGTTTATTTAGAACTGGCAAAGGAAGTGGTGGCGAATGGCTAAAGGTTTAGGAAAGGGCATCAATGCTCTCTTTACCAATATGCAAACAACTCAAAATGAAGAGTCCGTCCAGGAAGTGAGCCTGAAAGAAATAAGGCCGAACCCTTATCAGCCACGAAAGATCTTTGAGCCGCAGGCAATCGAAGAATTGAAAGAATCGATCCTGGAACATGGGATCCTCCAACCGATCATTGTCCGCAAGTCCATTAAAGGGTATGAGATTGTGGTCGGTGAACGCCGCTATCGTGCAGCTACAGCGGCTAAGTTAGAAACCGTTCCCGTTGTCGTACGCGAATTGAATGATCAACAAATGATGGAACTCGCGGTGTTGGAAAACCTTCAACGGGAGGACCTGACGCCGATCGAGGAAGGCGCAGCCTATCAAATGCTGATGGATAAATTGAATCTTACACAGGAAGAACTGGCGAAACGATTAGGGAAGAGCAGACCTCATATCGCGAACCATATTCGCTTACTCTCCCTTCCTGCACCTATTCAGGAACTTATTTCTGAAGGAAAGCTGTCAATGGGACATGGCCGTGCCCTTCTTGGATTGAAAGATAAAAAGAAGCTATCCTTGATTGTCAATCGGATCCTGAAAGAATCATTAAACGTCCGTCAATTAGAAAAAATCATTCAAGAAGCCAATGACAATGTTCCACGTGAAACAAAAAAGAAAGAGCGGAAAGATGTCTTCATCCAGGAACAGGAATCGCTCTTGCGTGAGCGCTTCGGTACAACCGTAACGATTAAACAATCGAAGAAAAAAGGGAAGATCGAACTGGAATTCTTTTCGAAGGAAGACCTGGATCGGATTTTGGAATTATTGCAGTAACACCATTGTATAAAGGGACTGACTTAAGTGGTATATCTCATGCCATTTAAGTTAGTCCTCTTCCATATGGTACATATACTATTCTTTGGGAAATAATCATAAGGGGTAACGTCATGGTACTTTTAGGAACGCTAGTAAATGGAGTATGTATTATCATCGGGACGCTTCTCGGTAAGATCCTGCACCGTATACCTGAAGATATGAAGGGAACGGTTATGAAAGCAATTGGACTCGCCGTTATCGTTCTTGGATTACAGATGGGGCTAAAAAGCGAGAACTTTCTCATCGTGATCATCAGTCTTGCCCTTGGTGCTGCCTGGGGAGAGTGGATGAATCTCGAGGACAGGCTGAATGCCCTTGGGAACTGGCTGGAAACAAAGATAGGCAGCAAAAATGAAACGTCCATATCTCAAGGGTTTGTCACCGCCACCCTGATATTTGTCATCGGTGCCATGGCCGTGATCGGTGCGCTGGATAGCGGGATCAGGGGAGATCATGATGTTCTTTTGACCAAGTCGATCATTGATGGATTTACTTCTTTAATATTAACGACCACCCTTGGGGTCGGTGTCATGTTCTCGGCCATTCCCGTCGTCCTTTATCAGGGAATCATCGCCCTATTCGCCACTCAAATTCATCAATGGGTGCCAAAGGAATTAATGGACGCGTATATTGTCGAAATGACGTCTACAGGAGGCATCATGATCTTTGCGATTGGACTCAACCTCCTGGGTGTAACGAAAATCCGAGTCGCCAATTTACTTCCAGGCATCATCGTGGTGGCCCTGGTAGTCGGAATCATCCACGCCTATCAAGTATATATGTAATCAAAAAGGGAGACGGCGGAACACGCCATCTCCCTTCTCTCTTTATTGCTGCAATTCTTCCCGCCATTTTTCAATACTGACGGCATTTCTCCGTTCTACAGAATGACCTGCCAGCACAATCGCTTCAGCAATCGTCCTCGCCATTTTCATGACAAGATTCAAGCGTGTATTCTGCAGGACAAAAAACTCCATGAACCCACTGACATTTACAATTCCCGTCAAATGAATCTCCCCGACCTCAGGCAGCTCTTTATTCACTCCGGCTCCCGGCCGCAAAGGACCTTCACTCAACTGAATGGCACCAACACTCTTTAATCGTCCGAGACAGGCATCGACACCTATGATAAAGGGATTGATATGTTTAGAAGCGATATCCTTAAGCTTCTCTTCCAGGTTGACGGCATGGATCGGATCATCCAATGTTCCATAGACATGGAATGGTTTAATATCCTGTTCCTCTATTAATGTACCAACCAAAGGCCCCAATGAATCCCCTGTCGAGCGGTCCGTACCGATACAGACAAACACGATGGGTCTTGTACGATAATAAGTGGGAAGCATCGACGACAATTGAACAGAAAGATCCTGTGCCGCACGCTCTTCCTGATGAAGGACTCGAAAGGGGTCAGATCTACGTTCAAATAGTCCTTTTTTTAGATTCATCGCTTCCACTCCTTTGGATGTGATTAGGGGGATAATGTTGAAATTGACTATGTCAGGTCTTGCCACCAGAATCATAAATTTTAATTATTATCAGTATACGGACGATTTCTTTTTTTCATACATACTAAACTCCGATTTTTCATAAAATAAAAATTTTCTAGAAACTATTCTTTATGAGGTTATATCTACACAAGGAGAGGGAAAGTTGATAAAATAAGGAATACTTCTTATTGAATGATAAGTGGAGGTTCTATATATGAGTGCGAATGATACGAAAGCTAAGTTAGATGACACGATTGATAAAACCGCTGAGAAACTGATAGATAATGAAATGTGGATGGCCCTGGGAACAGGCGCTGTAAAGATTATTGCGATTATGGTCATTACATATCTTGCCCTAAGGATAGGAAGGTCTGCGATTCGAAACGTATTCAAAGTCCGTTCTCGTTCCCCTCTTAAGTTCACTGAACGACGGGAAGCCACCTTATCCAAACTGTTGGAAAACGTCTTGACCTATGTGATCTATTTCATCAGTCTGATGACAATCTTGTCGACACTTGACATCGACGTAAAAGGACTCATCGCCGGTGCCGGGATCGTCGGCCTTGCCGTCGGTTTCGGTGCACAGAATCTGGTGCGTGATATCATTACCGGTTTCTTCATTATCTTTGAAGATCAATTTTCAGTCGGCGACTATGTTCGAATCGGTTCTGCAGAGGGAACCGTCGAAGAAATTGGCCTAAGAACGACAAAGATCAAAAGCTGGACCGGGGAATTGCATATCTTCCCCAATGGGAATGTGACGGAAGTGACGAACTTCTCCATCCATAACAGTATCGCCGTCGTGGATGTCAGCATTGCCTACGAGGAAAATATTGAAGAAGCCGAGAAAGTGATGCTGGAACTTCTCCTCGCTTTGCCGCAAAAGTACGAAGACCTTGTGAACCCTCCCGAGCTGTTAGGGGTTCAGACCCTTGGAGCATCGGATGTTGTCATTCGTATCGTTGCTGAAACGGTTCCGATGAGACATTGGTATATAGCCAGGATGATACGGAAAGAAGTGAAACTTTGCCTGGATGCGCATGGTATCGAGATTCCATTCCCTCGTATGGTGATGTATTCACGTAAGGATGAAGAAGAGATGCACCCTCGTGAAAAACAAAGAAGGCTTGAAAGCGAATAAGGAGGAGTAACCGGTGGAACCTAAGACATTCACATTAAATGATATTGTAGAAATGAAGAAACCTCACCCATGTGGCACGAACCGCTGGAAAGTGATCCGTATGGGGATGGATATTCGCATCAAGTGTGTCGGGTGCGGTCACAGTGTCATGATCCCAAGAAAAGACTTTGCGAAAAAAATGAAAAAGGTCATTTCAAGTGGTGAAGAAGAATAAGTACTCCTTTTTTACCCATAATTCTTTTGACCTAATCCATCTTACGCCCTAAATAGTGTTGCCTCAGAGCATTCAGTCTTTTCTAAAGGATTGAGTGCTTTTTTTATGGTGTATTTTCTACTGTAGCCTGGAAGCTTCACTTGTCTTTTCCCTCTATTATCTCTATAATTGTGAAAGGTTCGACCGATTACGCGTTTTTCGATCTTAAAGGATTTTTTAATAGATAAGAATATGGATGAGGAGTGACTGAAATGGCATTAACAGCTGGTATTGTTGGACTACCTAACGTCGGGAAATCCACTCTATTCAACGCAATTACAAAAGCAGGTGCAGAATCTGCGAACTACCCGTTCTGTACCATTGATCCAAACGTAGGAATCGTAGAGGTTCCGGATCACCGTCTGGATAAATTAACTGAACTTGTGGACCCGAAGAAGACGGTTCCCACTGCCTTCGAATTCACGGATATTGCCGGGATTGTAAAAGGGGCGAGTAAAGGTGAAGGACTGGGGAACAAATTCCTGTCCCATATCCGTCAAGTTGATGCGATCTGTCAGGTTGTCCGTTGTTTCGCAGATGATAATATCACACACGTATCAGGTAAAGTAGATCCGATTGCGGATATCGAAGTCATCAACTTGGAGTTGATCCTCGCTGACCTTGAAACGGTGGATAAACGTCTTGCAAGAGTTCAGAAAATGGCGAAGCAAAAAGACAAAGAAGCGGTATTTGAACATGATATCCTAGTGAAAATCAAAGAAGCTTTGGAAGCAGAACAGCCAGCCCGTACAGTTGAGTTCTCGGATGAGCAAATGAAGCTTGTGAAACAGCTTCATCTTCTGACGTCTAAGCCTGTATTATATGTAGCGAACGTAAGTGAAGACGAGATCGCGGATCCTTCTGATAACGAATATGTTCAGAAAGTACGTGAATTTGCGAAAGATGACAATGCAGAAGTGATCGTTGTCTGTGCAAAGATTGAATCTGAAATTGCCGAGCTTGACGATGAAGAAAAGGCGATGTTCCTGCAGGAATTAGGCATCGAAGAATCAGGCCTTGATCAGCTGATCCGTGCTACCTATTCCCTATTGGGACTGGCGACTTACTTCACAGCAGGTGTACAGGAAGTCCGTGCCTGGACGTTCCGTGAAGGAATGAAAGCCCCTCAATGTGCCGGAGTCATCCACACCGACTTCGAAAGAGGATTCATCCGTGCCGAAACGGTTTCTTACGAAGACTTAGTTGCAGCCGGAACAATGGGTGCAGCACGCGAAGCAGGAAAAGTCCGCCTCGAAGGTAAAGAATACCTCGTAAAAGACGGAGACATCATTCACTTCCGTTTTAACGTGTAAGTTTTATTTAAAAAGACTAGAGTTTCGATTCTAGTCTTTTTTTTACGTCATATTGCAATAATAGATAACCTATGCTATAATTTTATTTCGTGAGTAATGAACGCATTGCTCCTTGTTCTTTCACAAAGAAAGGACCGCATAGACCACGAGGAGGTGACATTCAGATGAGAAAGTACGAAGTTATGTACATTGTCCGCCCAAACATTGACGACGAGTCAAAGAAAGCAGTAGTTGAGCGTTTCGATAACGTTTTAACAACTAACGGCGCGGAAATCATCGAGTCAAAAGATTGGGGTAAACGTCGTTTAGCGTATGAAATCAACGATTTTCGTGATGGTTTCTATCAACTAGTTAAGATGAGCGCTACTTCTGATGCAGTTAACGAATTCGATCGTTTAGCTAAAATCAGCGATGATATTATTCGTCATATCGTTGTTAAAGAAGAAGAATAATCCGTACGTTTTTTAAGATATACACTTCTATCATCTGTTTCACGTGAAACAGTAAACTAGAAGGAAGGGGTTGATTCTGATGATGAACCGAGTTGTATTAGTAGGGCGTTTAACCAAAGACCCTGAATTAAAATATACTCCAAGTGGAGTGGCTGTGGCTTCGTTTACACTGGCTGTCAATCGTAGTTTTACGAATCAATCAGGAGAACGGGAAGCAGATTTTATTAACTGTGTTGTATGGCGTCGCCCTGCAGAGAATGTAGCAAACTTTCTTAAAAAAGGCAGCTTAGCTGGCGTTGACGGTCGCATTCAAACACGTAATTTCGAAGGACAGGATGGACGTCGTGTGTTTATGACGGAAGTTGTAGCAGAAAGCGTTCAGTTCTTAGAACCGCGTAGTGCGAATCAAGGCGATCGTGGAGGAAGTCCGGGCTATTCGGGTGGAGGTCAGCGTGACCAAGGTAATCCGTATAGTCAGAATCAGAATCAACAACGCAACAACAACAATAATAACAACAACTATACACGTGTAGATGAGGATCCATTTGCAAATGACGGTCAGCCGATCGACATTTCTGATGATGATCTGCCATTCTAAACGAACGATACCAAACCTAACAAGATAGGAGGCGAAACAAATGGCAGGAGGACGTAGAGGTGGACGTAGACGCCGTAAGGTATGCTACTTCACAGCAAACGGAATTACACATATCGATTTCAAAGATGTTGATCTTCTTAAGAAATTCGTATCTGAACGTGGAAAGATTCTTCCACGTCGTGTAACTGGAACAAACGCTAAGTACCAACGTAAGTTGACTCGTGCGATCAAACGCGCTCGTACAATGGCATTACTTCCATACGTTACTGGTGAATAATATCATCGACTTAAAAGCAGCAGAGACTTGTCTCTGCTGCTTTTTTTAGTATCTTAAAATATATGAATTCCCCCCAAACTATAAATAATCACCGGAAAATGTCGATGAATAAGTGTATACTATGTTGTTTTTTGTAGTAAAAGGGGGAATTTCGGTGAATAAAATCAGAAAGAAAAACAAAAAAGACCATAATAAGAGATTTATTTTATCTTCCATCAGAATGAAGCTTATCGTCATCATTTCTATCTTATTTATGGTTTCTTTGGCTGTCATCATATCCATTACCAGCTGGCAGACAAGAATGAAAACGGAGGATGAAGTCATCAGTCAAACTCAAGGGATTGTCGGGGAGCTCAATAATTCCGTACAGCTGTTCCTTGGACAATATGAAAAGAGTATAGACCAGTACTCCGTTTCCAACTCATTGAAAAACTATGCCAAGGCACAAATGCAAACAGACAAGGACGTAGATAATACAGAGCTATATGCGAATATCCAATCGGATTTTGATAATTATCTTAGTTTGTACGAGGAAGCTACTTCCATCTACTTTGCATCACCGAATAAGAAACTGAAAATCGTCCCTTCCGTCTCCCTGCCGAGTGATTTTGATCCGACGAGCAGAGATTGGTATAAGACCGCAGCAGAAGCAAGGGCTGGAGTCGTATGGAGCGAACCTTATGTGGATACGGCAACGGAAGAATACATCATAACCGCTTCAAGGGCGATTGTCTCTAAAAATAAAGTGGTGGGTGTCCTCGGTGTCGATATTAACCTGTCGAAACTGACCGACCGTGTTTCCAAAATGGAAATCGGTTATAATGGCTATCCGTTTCTCATCGGTCTTGATGGAACAGCCATCGTTCATCCGACCAAACGTGGTGAAAATCTTTCAAAGTTACCGTTTATCAGCAAGATGTTAAAATCGGAAAAAGAGTCAGATACCATCCGCTATGACTTAGAGGGTGATAAAAAGATATTGGTATACAGTACAGTACCGAAGACGAATTGGAAAGTGGGATCCGCTTATAGCATGGAGGATCTGATTCAATCTTCGAAAGACATCGAACGTTTACTTCTGATGACGGCTTTGATCACACTGGTCATCATGTTGGTACTGGTTGTCATTGTAGCCAATATGATGACAAAACCGATTAAAGAACTGCAAAAAACGGTAACCAACGTGTCGTCCGGTGATTTATCCATTCAATCTACGATAAACAGAAAAGATGAAACAGGCCTGCTGGCTACAGATCTAAATAAAATGATTGTGAATATGAAAGATACGATAAAAGTCGTTCAGGATTCGATATATAATGTACGGGAATCTGCCGAAGGACTCAGTGCGGTTTCTGAGGAAACAAATGCGTCAAGTGAGGAAATGGCTAGGGCCGTAACGGAAATTGCCTCAGGTGCTTCACAGTCAGCGGCTGATTCTGATCGGGCTCATCTTCAAACGGAGCAATTGGGAACAAGGATTGATGGGGTTTATGAAAAATCCAAAGCCATGTCTGAACTTGCAGGGAAAGCGGATACCATGAACCAGTCTGGTTTGAATCAGGTGAAAGAATTGGAGAATGCCTACCATTCTTCCAGTGAATACATCTCTTCCATGGAAAAAGTCATCCTTAGCCTGGAAGCGAAAGTGAAGACGATTGAATCCGTCATGGGAACGATCACGGAAATTTCATCTCAAACGAACCTGCTCGCCCTCAATGCGAGTATTGAAGCGGCAAGAGCCGGAGAGCACGGCAAAGGGTTCGCTGTGGTAGCCGAAGAGGTCCGTAAGCTTGCAGATCAATCCGTGAAAGCAACGGAAGAAGTCAAGCGCACGATTGTAGAGATCCAACAGGGCTCTCATCAGGCAGTGGACGAAATGGTCAAAACAAAAGAAACATTCGAGGTACAGAATGTTGTGATTCAAAAAACGAATCATGTATTCGACGAAACCTCTCAATTAATGAAATCCATGCAGCGTGAGATTGAGAATATGTATAACGAAGTGGGTCAAATCAATCTCGAAAAGGATGAAGTAGTCAATGTGATCCAAATGATGGCCACGACAGCCGAAGAGACAGCCGCTTCCTGCGAGGAAATGAGTGCTTCGACAGAGGAGCAGGTAAGGGCCGTACAATCGGTTACAGAAGCAGCGGAGCGTCTGACGGACTTAAGCCAGGAGCTTCAGTCCTCCATTGAACGATTCAAAATTTCATAATCTGAGATAGTAGGGTAGTCCTGACACATTGCCATTCTTTATCTATTACGTATACTCCTTTTTAGAGTGAGTGCATACTAGAGTAGATGAAGAAAAGAAGCATGTTGAAGGACCGCCTTCTTTTTTTGTGTGAGTCATTAAGATGAAATCTATCTATAAAATTGATATGATAGAGCTATTGCATGTTGTTGTTTATTTTACTGTAAGGAGCGTTTTGAGTGAGGAATCCCCGTGTTTTGACTGAAGGTGCGCTTATGCTCGCCATCTTTACTGTACTGATGTTATTGAGTTTATATGTTCCGCTTATTGGGACCCTGGCATTCTTTGTGCTGCCCCTCCCTCTTATTTTATTCAGTTCCAAGTATTCGTTATGGAATTCGATTTTGGTTTTGATCGGATCACTGGGGCTGTCTTTCTTATTCGGAGGACTGCTTGCATTGCCGGTTGCCTTTATGGTGGCAACAACCGGGGTGGTCATTGGTTGGTGTGTGAAGGCAAGAGTGGATAAGATGAGGCTGTTTATGGCAGCAAGTCTCACACTTATTATCAACATTGTGATTGGTTACGTTGTTTCCATTCTATTTTTAGGTGTAAATGTAATTGAAGACAGCCTGAAGGAATCGAAAGCTGCTTATTATTCTTTTTTTGAAAAGCTCGGCCAGCAACCGGATAAAAGGCTGGTTGAAAGCCTGGAGAGTTCGGTCGATTTGATCCATACCCTGATTCCTACTTTGTTTGTAGGGATAGCGGTGGTACTTGCTTTACTATTCATCTTGATCAATTTCCCGATCATGAAGCGTTTGGGAAGAGATGTACCGGTTTTCAAGCCATTCAGGGAATGGAAGCTGCCAAAGAGCATTCTTTGGTATTATTTGATCACACTTGTGCTGTCCATGATCCTTCAGCCGGAAAAAGGAACATACGCTTATACGGCGCTGATTAATATTTTGTATGTACTGCAGACTCTGATGGCAGTGCAAGGCTTGTCTTTCATTTATTTCTTTGCTCATCTGAAAGGATGGTCCAAAGGGATTTTGGTATTAATTACAATCATTTCGATTCCTCTTCTTTATCTCGTGCGAATTTTAGGTATAATTGACTTAGGATTTGATCTAAGACAACGCCTGCAACGCAAGTCATAGAAATTTAAGATCCAGGAGCTGAAATCATGCCATCTTATTTTAATAAGCGAATGATCCGCTACCCATTGTACGGTCTAGCTATATTAACAGCTCTCTTGTTAGTATCGGTTTCCTTTTACCAATGGATCATTTCGTTAATAGGGTTGATTGTCTTTGGAATCGTGTACTTTCTCGCTTTCTATTTTGAGAGAAGATCACACGAAGAAACAGAGGAATATATCTCCACCTTATCCTATCGTGTCAAGCGTGTGGGGGAAGAAGCATTAATGGAGATGCCCATTGGGATCATGCTGATCAATGATGAATATTACATAGAATGGACGAATCCTTTTCTTGCCTCTTGTTTCAATGAAGACACGGTCGTAGGAAGGTCCCTTTACGATGTGGCTGAATCACTTGTTCCATTAATCAAACAGGAAGTCGATTCGGAAATTGTGACGATTAATGAGAGGAAATATCATGTCGTATTGAAGCTCAAGGAAAAACTACTCTACTTCTTTGATGTCACAGAGCAAAAAGAAATAGAAAAGCAATATCATGATGAACGCACAAATATTGGAATCATTTTTCTAGATAACTATGATGAGTTGACGCAAGGAATGGATGATCAAACGAGAAGCAGTTTAAACAGCCTCGTGACATCCATTCTGAATAAGTGGGCGAAAGAATACGGAGTGTTCTTGAAGAGGGTGTCCTCCGAACGGTTCATCGCCGTCATAAATGAGAAGATCCTTCAAGTACTGGAAAAGGAAAAGTTCGGAATCCTCGATGATGTACGGGATACGACCTCGAAGCAAAATGTCCCCCTCACATTGAGTATCGGTGTCGGGACGGGGGTCTCTTCCCTTCCTGAACTCGGGACTCTGGCCCAATCAAGCCTCGACCTTGCTTTGGGACGAGGCGGTGACCAGGTCGCGATCAAACAGACCAATGGAAAGGTCAAGTTCTATGGGGGGAAAACCAATCCGATGGAAAAACGGACCCGGGTCCGGGCAAGGGTCATTTCCCATGCCTTGAAGGAAATCATGATCGAGAGTGACAAGGTCATCATCATGGGGCACAAGCATCCCGATATGGACGCGATCGGAGCGGCGATCGGGATCCGGAAAGTGGCCCAGATGAACCAGCGGGATGGCTACGTTGTCTTGAACTTTAATGAAATCGACAATGGTGTGAAACGATTGATGAAAGAAATCAAAGCGAATTCCGATCTTCATCCACGCTTCATCACACCGGAGGAAGCACTTGAGATGGCAACGGACGATACGGTGCTCGTCGTCGTCGATACACACAAGCCTTCCCTGGTCATTGAAGAAAAGCTGTTAAACAAGGTGGATAAAGTCGTCGTCATCGATCATCATCGACGAGGCGAAGATTTTATCAAAAATCCACTGCTTGTCTATATGGAGCCATACGCTTCCTCTACGGCAGAGCTCGTGACAGAGCTGCTTGAATATCAGCCGAAGCATGAGAAGATCACGATGTTAGAAGCGACGTCACTCCTCGCAGGGATCATTGTCGATACGAAGAGTTTTACGCTCAGGACGGGATCGAGGACGTTTGATGCCGCTTCCTACTTACGGGCACAGGGTGCAGACACAGTGCTGGTGCAAAAATTCCTCAAAGAGGATGTCGATACGTACATCAAGCGTTCCCGGTTGATCGAGTCGGTCAAATTCTTCCGTGAAGGAGTGGCCATAGCGAAAGCCGAGGAAGATGTCATTTATGACCCCGTTCTCATTGCCCAGGCGGCAGACACCCTATTGACCATGGATGAAGTCATTGCGTCCTTCGTCATCTCGAAGCGGGACCCTGACACAATCGGTATCAGTGCCCGTTCACTGGGTGACGTTAACGTACAGATCATCATGGAAAACCTGAACGGTGGAGGACATTTAACCAATGCCGCCACCCAGATCAAGCAGGTTTCGGTACTTGAAGCGGAAGAGCAGCTAAAAGAAGCATTAAATGATTATTTTGAAGGGAGAAAAGAGATATGAAAGTCATTTTCTTAAAAGATGTTAAAGGTAAAGGGAAAAAAGGTGAAGTGAAAAACGTAGCAGACGGCTATGCACATAACTTTTTATTAAAAAAAGGACTGGCCGTTGAAGCAACAAACGCCAATATGGGTCAGCTTGAAGGTCAAAAGAAGAAAGAAGAGCAAGTGGCTCAAGAAGAACTGGAAGAAGCAAAAAGATTAAAAGCGACATTGGAAGAGATCACTGTCGAAATGAAAGCGAAGTCCGGTGAAGGCGGCCGTTTATTCGGATCCATCACGAGCAAGCAAATCGCTGATGCGTTGAAAAAGGCTCATGATATCAAAATCGATAAACGTAAAATCGAAATGAATGACGCCATCCGTGCCCTTGGTTACACAAATGTTCCTGTGAAACTGCATACAGATGTGTCCGCAACATTAAAGGTACATGTAACGGAAGAATAGTTTTCCACTGAATATACGAAATTTGGTAACTTCATTTTGAGAAAAACATGTTAAAATGAATATAGCTTGATATAAAATGTGATCTGGATTTTATCCTGATCACATTTTTTCGGTAAAATACCATTCTTTTTTTATATAGATAATGTTGATCGTAAGGAAGGCGTGAGCATAGATGAATGAAATGTTTCAGGACCGGGTTCCACCTCAGAATATTGAGGCTGAACAAGCGGTATTAGGGGCCATTTTCCTGGAGCCCAGTGCGTTAACGACCACATCGGAAATATTGATTCCAGAGGATTTCTATCGTCACTCTCATCAAAGAATATACAATGTCATGCTGAATCTGGGGGATGGCGGAAAAGCCGTCGATCTGATTACGGTGACCGAAGAACTGGCAGCAGCGAAAGAGCTCGAGGATGTCGGAGGGGTCGCTTACTTAAGTGAACTGGCCGCTTCGGTTCCAACCGCTGCAAATATTGAATATTACGCCAAGATTGTGGAAGAGAAGTCATTACTGCGGAGATTGATCCGTACAGCGACCGATATCGCTTCTGACGGCTATGCCCGTGAAGATGAGGTGGACAGCCTCCTGAGTGAAGCGGAAAAAAACATCATGGAAGTGGCTCAGCGTAAAAATGCCGGAGCTTTCCATAATATCAAAGATGTACTCGTGCGGACGTATGACAACATCGAAACCCTGACGAATCGTAAGGGAGACGTGACGGGAATTTCAACGGGATTCGCCGACCTTGACCATATGACGGCAGGATTCCAGCGAAATGACTTGATCATTGTCGGGGCCCGTCCTTCCATGGGTAAGACAGCCTTTGCCCTGAACATCGCTCAAAACGTAGCCGTAAAAGCCAAGGAAAACGTAGCCATCTTCTCACTGGAGATGGGTGCGGAGCAGCTCGTCATGCGTTTGCTGTGTGCTGAAGGCAACATCAACGCACAAAATCTCCGTACAGGAGACTTGACGGATGAAGACTGGAGAAAGCTGACCATGGCCATGGGTAGCCTCTCGAATGCCGGTATTTATATTGATGATACGCCGGGGATCAAAGTAGGGGAAATCCGTTCCAAATGCAGACGTCTCGCACAGGAACACGGTCTTGGAATGATCCTCATCGACTACTTGCAGCTGATCCAGGGTAGCGGTCGCTCCGGTGAAAACCGTCAGCAGGAAGTTTCGGAGATTTCCCGTTCCCTTAAGGGACTTGCCCGTGAGCTTCAAGTGCCGGTCATTGCCTTATCCCAGCTATCCCGTGGAGTGGAGCAGCGCCAGGATAAGCGCCCGATGATGTCGGATATCCGTGAATCAGGAAGTATCGAGCAGGATGCGGATATCGTAGCCTTCCTATACCGTGAAGATTACTACGACAAAGAAGCAGAAAACAAGAATATCATTGAAATCATCATCGCCAAGCAGCGTAACGGCCCGGTTGGGAACGTGTCTCTGGCGTTCGTGAAGGAATACAATAAATTCGTGAATCTGGAGCGGCGGTTCGACGACGCTCCGGCTTAATAAAAAAAAATCCAAGCTTACCAGGCTTGGATTTTTTTGTTGTTATAAGATTGTCGCATGCTGATGGGCATGAAGCCTTGTAAAGATTCCATTTTCATTCGAGAGCAACTCTTCATGAGTCCCATCCTCGGCGATCCCGTTTTCAGTGACGACGAGAATACGGTCCGCTTTCCTGATCGTTGCCAACCGGTGGGCAATCACCAGGGTGGTCCGGTCTTTTGCGAGTTCATTTAACGCCTCTTGGATGATCGCTTCTGTCTCTGTATCCAGAGCAGAAGTGGCCTCATCCAGAATCAGGATCCGTGGATTCTTAAGGAACATGCGGGCAATGGATAAGCGCTGCTTCTGCCCTCCGGATAGCTTCAGTCCCCTCTCTCCTATCTGGGTCTCATATCCGTCTTTAAGGGATGCAATCAGATCTGTCAGATGCGCTCGTCTCGTCGCTTCCTCGATCTCTTCCTGAGTGGCATCAAGTTTTCCATAAGCAATATTTTCACGGAGCGTCCCAGTGAATAGGAACACATCCTGCTGTACAATCCCGATCTGGGAACGGAGGGATTCCTTTGTCATCTCACGGATATCGATCCCATCAATGGTGATGGCTCCTTCTCCTATATCATAGAAGCGGGGGATCAATGAGCATATCGTCGTTTTCCCGGCACCGGAAGGACCGACAAATGCGACCGTCTGTCCGGGTTGGATGGTGAAGGATAAATCGTTCAGTATGGGCCGGTCAGGTTCATATCCAAATGTCACGCCGTTAAAGGCAATATCCCCTCTGAGAGTGGATACTTCAATCGCATGGGGGCGATTCTCGATATCCGGCTCCATATCCATGAGCTCGGTGAACCGCTTAAAGCCTGCCATTCCTTTCGGATACAGCTCTAAGAGGGCTGAAATCTTGTCGATCGGTTTAAACAGGACGTTGATATAAAGGATGAAGGCGACAAGCTCCCCATACGAGAGGGCCCCTGAAAAACTCAGCCAGGCTCCGTATACTAGTATGATCAAGGTCATCAACCTAGTCGTAATATAAATCCCTGATAAATTCACGCTCATCACGTTATACGCTTTTAACTTGGACTTCCGGAAAAATTGATTATTCTCGTTAAAGCGTTCCATTTCGTAAGACTCATTCGTGAATGATTGAACCACTCTCGCCCCCGAAACACTGTCTTCAACACGGCTGTTGACGTCCGCGATATTTCCGTACATTTTCGTCCAGGCCGCATTCATTTTGATATTTGAATACGAAATGAGCCACACAAGGAAAGGAACGATGATGATCGCAACCAAAGCAAGCTCCATATTGATCGAGAGCATGATCCAGAACGCCCCGATAAAGGTCATGACGGCGATGAACAGGTCTTCAGGACCATGGTGGGCAAGCTCCCCGATATCCATCAGGTCATTGGTCACCCGGCTCATAATATGACCCGTTTTCGTATTATCAAAGAAGCGGAAGGATTGCCTCTGAACATGATGAAACAATTCCCGCCTCATATCCGTCTCAATATTGATCCCGAGCTTATGCCCCCAGTAGTTCACCACAAACTGCATACTCGAACTGAGCAGATAAAGAACAAGGAGACCGGCAGACACGGCCAGGATCGTACTCCAATTCCCCTCAGGCAATAAAGAATCAATGAACCACGATACCGCCAAAGGAAATCCCAACTCTAAAAGTCCCACCAACACCGCACAGGCAAAATCAATATAAAAAAGCCGCCGGTGCGGACGGTAATAACTAAAAAATCGTCTAATCATCACATCGTCACCCCAATATTCAATTGTATGTAAAATTCAAAATGCTTATCTTAGATTAGCAAAATATTCTAAAGTGCGCTATAGGAACGGTCCCGTTTTCACCACCATCATTACAATTAACCTGTATTATTTGTCTCAAAATTCTTAAAAACTAGAGGATTTTAAAGATGAAAGTCAGAAATTACACGAACATAAATATAATTACCTATATAAACGTTCGTGTTTTGATTGACTTTCAGTTTTAGTGTTGATAAAATGAGTTTGTTTGATAAAAGAGGGAATACTAATTCCCGTCGGAGGTGCTTAATATGTCTTCAGTAGTAGTAGTAGGTACACAATGGGGAGACGAAGGAAAAGGAAAGATCACTGACTTCCTTTCTGAACATGCAGAAGTAATCGCGCGTTACCAAGGTGGGAACAACGCGGGTCATACGATTAAGTTTGACGGTGAAACATATAAATTACACTTAATTCCATCAGGTATTTTCTATAACGAAAAAACATCTGTCATCGGAAATGGGATGGTTGTCGATCCGAAAGCTCTTGTGAAAGAGTTGAAGTATCTTCACGATCGCGATGTGAAAACGGACAACCTAAGAATCAGCAACCGTGCACATGTGATTCTTCCATATCACTTAAAGCTGGATGAAATCGATGAAGAACGTAAAGGTGCCAATAAAATCGGTACAACGAAAAAAGGAATCGGTCCTGCTTATATGGATAAGGCCGCTCGTGTTGGTATCCGTATCGCAGATCTTCTGGATCGTCAATCGTTCGAAGAAAAGCTTGCGCGTAATCTTGAAGAGAAAAACCGCCTTTTCGAAAAATTCTATGAAACAGAAGGCTTCAACATTGAAGACATCCTGGATGAGTACTATGAGTACGGTCAACAGATCAAGCACTATGTTGTCGATACATCCGTTGTCTTGAATGATGCCATCGATAACGGCCGTCGTGTTCTATTTGAAGGAGCTCAAGGGGTTATGCTTGATATCGATCAAGGTACATATCCGTTTGTCACATCTTCTAACCCGGTAGCTGGCGGAGTAACGATCGGTTCTGGTGTTGGTCCTACAAAAATCAACCACGTAGTCGGCGTATCGAAAGCATACACAACCCGCGTAGGGGACGGACCTTTCCCGACGGAACTATCGAACGAAACAGGAGACAGAATCCGTGAAGTGGGCCGTGAATACGGTACAACGACTGGACGTCCGCGCCGTGTCGGCTGGTTTGATAGTGTGGTTGTACGTCATGCCCGCCGTGTCAGCGGATTAACGGATCTTTCACTGAATTCGATCGACGTTCTGACAGGAATCGAAACATTGAAAATCTGTGTTGCTTACAAATATAAAGGTGAAGTCATGGAAGAATTCCCGGCTAACCTTAACATCCTGGCTGAATGTGAGCCTGTGTATGAAGAGCTTCCAGGCTGGACGGAAGACATCACAGGATGCAAGACGCTGACGGATCTTCCTGAAAATGCCCGTCATTACTTAGAGCGGGTATCACAATTGACAGGAATCCCTCTTTCCATCTTCTCAGTCGGACCGGACCGCTCTCAAACAAATGTTGTTCGCAGCGTATGGAGCCCGAATTAATGATATGAAAAAAATCTCAGCCTGCAATCGGCTGAGATTTTTTTATTTGTTCAACTCTTCGTATACCCGGTCATGACATACTACATAGAGAATGTCATCTGATTGGAGCTCACGATTCGTGGCGTCGGTGAAATCCATATTATCATTCACGGCGAGGAGAATGGCCCCTTTTTCAAGAAGTTCCTCTGATGCCTGTTTGATCGTCTTCCAATTTTCCTTCACCTTGAATTCATGAATGTTATTGCCGTACCGTTTACTGAGTAATTGTCTGAATAGGTTCGTCGTCCCGGGATGCAGGGTGGCTTTTGCCATGAGAAGGGAGACAGAATCATTGGATAAAATAAAGTCTTCGACAGCGATATGCTGAAATTTAGGGATATGACGGTCTTCCGATACTTCGACGATCGTATGGACTTCCTTCTGATGTGTTTTCGATAATCCTTCAACGGCGGACGCTATTAACAGCGTCTTACCGTCTATGAGGGAAGGATCCTCGATTTTGGAGTCCGAAAAGATCGCCACCCGCTTAGCCTCAAAGATATTCGCCATCAGCAAGATATTTTCATCAGAAGGATCCCCCTGGATGAAATGAATCTGCTCATGCTCGATCGGTGTGACGGGAAGCATATCGATAAGTACAATTTCGGCATCGGGAACATGGGCGAGAATTTCTTCAATGGCCCTTTCCGTTTTCTTTGACCAATTGATGTAAATGTAATGATCTTCATATGTATACACTAATTTTCCCTCCCTTTTGAATTTTTGAAACGTGGTAATCGAATCAACGGTCTTACTGATCAACACTCCGATGATCCCGATTCCAAAGATGAAGAGGAAGATCCCAAGCATCCGTCCTCCAACCGAAACGGGAAAGTAATCCCCATAACCGACAGTGGTCAAAGTCGTCATCGTCCACCAGAACCCGTCAAAGAGCGTTGGAAAGGTTTCAGGTTCCAAAAAATGACTGCCAATGGTTCCAATTAGGACGATAATCAGTGATAATAGAAAAATGAACCCGAAGTCCATCTTCGAGATCTGTTTCCAAATCCTTTGGAAAATAAGCATACAGTCCCTCCTTTTTTTAAAAAATCATAGTTCAATCATACCAATGAACCTCTTGGAAATGAAACCTTTTCCGCAGTGGTTCGTATAGTTAAAAGAAATCATTGTAGGAGGCTGGAGTGATCAATGAAAGCACCGATATTAGAATATAGATTGAGAAAAGGGAACGACACCTTCGAAGCGATATATAATTATCAGGATATTGAGCTGGAGCAGATCCTGGCAAGAAGGGAATGTGAGTTCTTCGTAAAGGAAGGAGTCACCTACCGGCAGCTATCCTCTGCCATCGAAGGGAACTTATTCATCATTTATGTTGAAATCTATGAAGAAGAACCGCTGAAGGATCCGTTGTTTCCCCCTGAACGACTGAAACTTGAGATCCGGGAATTAAATCAGCGGAAACATAATCCCATTTTAAAAATAGAACACCATGATTACCATCTTGATATTCTAAGTGTCATCGGTTCTGTTTACTATTATATAGATGGGGTTGAATGGGAACGGGATTCTGCTGAAATCGATGAGGACCGTTATGTGTATCTACTATATGTGAAGGCTACGGGATATAAGCTGGAGGAGGAAAGAAAATGAACAAAACGAAAAAAATGATGGCGGGAGTGGCGGCTTCCGTTATGGCGATATCTGTCACTGGATGCGGGAATCAGGACCTTCCACCGGAGCCGACGGATGTAGACTGTGACGACTGGGATTGGGATGATGACAGCGGGACGTATTATTGTGATGACAACCGTTCCCCTCACTTTGGTTACTTTTGGTTCGCCGGCAGGATGTTTAAAAACAAATCAAACCTGAAAAATTTCTCGAAATACAAATCATATTCCAAAAGCTATAAATCGGGAATCGGAAGCGGCTCTAAAGGTGGATTTGGAGGATAATATGACAACCTCTCATCGTGAAAAAAGAAATGAATTTTACCACGACATTCCGGATTTTTGGCACAATTTATATGACATGGAATACGCCTTACTGGATATCCATATGAAAACAAGTGAAACGGTAGCGGCGATTCACGAAGCGTCAAGGCGGGTGTACGCCATCTTTGATAAGACAGCCGATCTGCTTCGGGAGTTGGACGATGATACCCTCCTCGAGCTCGGATACCCCGGGGAATCCCTTTCTTATATAAAATATAAATCCATCCCGCAAGAATGTCTCATCGGGAGATTCGATTTTGTCGTTTCAGAAGGAGAAATGAAACTATTGGAATTCAATAGTGATACTCCTACATTCATCAAAGAACTCTATTACGTGAATGAAAAGGTATGTCAGTATTTTGATTGTCCGAACCCGAACGCGGAAATGGAAGAAGAATTAGCCAAGGAGTTGAAACGGGGTCTCTTATCTTCCTGGAAGTCCCTTGGCCGAAAAGGAGACGCAAAAATCGTCTTCACTTCCCATGCTGATCACGAAGAAGATTACTTGACGACGAAGTATATCCAGGAGCTTTCCGGTGCCCCTTCAGAATATGTCAGTCTGGATCAGCTGCACATTCGGGATGATGGACTTTATACCCCAAACGGAGAGCGGATCGATGTCTTATACCGGCAAACCTATCCCGTCGAGCATCTCGTTGATGATCAAGATCCGTTCACGGAAGAAAAAGTCGGTCTGGAACTGATGCAGATGGTCTTGGATAGAAAGCTTGCGATCTTGAACCCTCCCTCCGCCTTTTTGCTCCAATCAAAAGGGGTGCAGGCACTCATATGGGGACTGCATGAAGAAGGAAGCCCTTTTTTCACAGAAGAAGAACACAAGTGGATTGAACGCTACTTCCTTCCAACCTATCTGGATCCCGAACCCTTCGAAGTAAGCGGGATGACCTACGTTCAGAAGCCTGCTTTCGGCCGCGAAGGAGATACGGTCAAGATCCTGGAAGCGACAGGGAAGGTCCTATTGGAAGATAAAAATGAAACCTACAAACAAACCCTCCCTGTCTATCAAAAGTTCTGCCCACTACCTGTCTCGGTGATCACGATCGATGAAGGGGAAAAGGAAGCAAGCCTGATGGTCGGGAGCTTCATCATCAACGGCAACCCCGGCGCCATCGGCATACGGGCAGGAAATGCCATCACCGATAACGAATCATATTTTCTCCCTGTAGGAATACGGGAGAATGAAAAAGGAGAGAAACATATACATGCAAATCATTACAAGTGACGCCCTACTCAGCTTTCTGGCCCACGTCGGTACCGGCCTTGGTCTCATGATCCTCGGAATCACCGTCTTCGCCTTCACCACCAAGTTTTCAGAAGCGAAGTTAATCAAAGAAGGAAACATCGCCGTAGCACTGAAGCTGTGGGGGAAAGCCATCGGACTCGCCATCGTCATCTACACCGTCTGGGCGAACAGCCTGAACCTGCTTGACGCGTTCATCTGGGGCCTGATCGGAATTGCGACCCAGGTTATCGCTTACTGGATCATCGAGTACGTCCTCACCCCGCGCACGAACTTAGCCAAGAAAGTTGAAGAAGGAAACATCGCCATTGGATTCAGCCTATTTTCCGCAGCGATCGTTGTCGGGTTGGTTGTGGCGGCCAGTTTGACTTATTAAGAGTGTGAGAGGTGAAGATCTGCTGCTTTGGTGGCAGATCTTTTTTATGTGGAAGACTCGCAGGCGTTGGAAAATCACATAATCCCTTTCCCCAATTAATCTGTTATTGACCAAATTATTCCCCGAGAAATAATTTTCGACAAAAAAACCAAAAAAACTGTTGCCCTCGACATTCATACTGTGATAATATTAATTTCGTTGTCACGAAAGAGGCTTTGATCAAGCCTTCGATTCGTGTTTATATATACTTAGAGAGCCATTAGCTCAGTTGGTAGAGCATCTGACTTTTAATCAGAGGGTCGAAGGTTCGAATCCTTCATGGCTCACCATTTTTTACGGCCCATTGGTCAAGCGGTTAAGACACCGCCCTTTCACGGCGGTAACACGGGTTCGAATCCCGTATGGGTCATATTTTATTTCCTTTTTGATAGATTGCTGTTTTACTAGGTAATACTATATGGAAATAGAATACATATTTTTTGCAAGCGCAAGGTAAGGATAGTTATTTTTGCTAGCGCAAAAAAACTTTGGTCCGGTAGTTCAGTTGGTTAGAATGCCTGCCTGTCACGCAGGAGGTCGCGGGTTCGAGTCCCGTCCGGACCGCCATTTACATACCTGATAGTCATGTAATGGAAAAATGGTTTCGATAAGCGAGAAGGTCGAGGAAGCGATCGAAGCTGGACGATGGACAACCACATTCTACTTGTAGGATACATACTTAATATGGCTCAGTAGCTCAGTTGGTAGAGCAATGGACTGAAAATCCATGTGTCGGCGGTTCGATTCCGTCCTGAGCCATCACACAAAAAGTACTGCGACGACTTTGACTCTCGTAGTACTTTTTTATTATGCCTCTTGTAATGTTCATGTAACATAAAACAACAAAAATCCTCTAATTTCTACCAATCCTATTTCAATCGGAAATACATCCTTAGACCCATATTATTCCCATTATGACGCGGATCATCGTCCGATAAGCAAAAAATATTTTCAGATAAATTATACAGTTATATTACAATCATGATTCTGCGTCCCGGTTTTCGTCGAATTATGGTAAATTAGTAAAGTAGCAATTTTATAGAATTCGACTAAATTAGGCTTAATGAACTACCGTTAACTGGGATTTTTGCTTTAGTTTATAGGAGGCAAGTCAATGAGTTTTGGAGAGAAGTTCTCACCCGTTTTAGACAAATATAAAAAACTTAATATTCGACATAGATCAAGTCAATTAGTGAAGAGAGTAGGGATTACAACACTCGCTCTTACCACTTTAACCTTTTCTTCTGCTGCCGCTACGGGGTCTGAAGAAGATCTACAAACCATCTATCATGTGTACATGGGTAGTGAGTATGTAGGTGCCGTTACAAGTCAGGACGAAGTAAAGGCGGTATTAGAGGAGAAGATTGAGAAGGCTCAGAAGGAATACAGTGATTACCAGGTTGATTTCGATCATGAAGTAACGTACATACCTGAGAATGTATTTGAAGCTGTCAAAACCAACAATCAACAAGTCATTGAAAACGTAAATAAATCTGTAGCAATCGAAGCAAATGCATTTGCTTTAATCGTCGACAATAAGCCGGTTGCGTATGTGAAAGACGAACAGGCTGCTGAAGAAGCTTTAAAAACCTTTAAGCTTAACTATGTTTCTGAAGAAGAGTTGGCTGAATTAGAGGCAAGAAAAAAGAACTCTTCAACTACTTCCTTACCCGCTTTAAAAGAAAATGAAACTCGTTTATTAGAAGTTTCTTTCAAAGAGAATGTAGACGTTAAAAAAGCGCAGGTGAAACCGGAAGAAATGATGTCCCCTGAAGAAGCGGCTGATTTTCTTGAAAAAGGTGCGTTAGAAGAGAAGAAATACAAGGTGCAAGAAGGCGATTCACTTAGTACGATTGCCGAAGATCATCAATTGACGACCGGTACTTTACTCAAGTTGAACGAAGGCTTGAAGGAGGACGACGCGCTGAAGGTGGGTGCAGAGTTAAACGTTACTGCATACGAGCCGCTTGTTCACGTACTCGTTAAGAAGGAAGCAAATAAGATTGAAAAGATCGCTTATGATAAAGAAGTAGAAGAAGACTCTTCTATGAATAAAGGCGACACGAAAGTGAAGCAAGAGGGTCAGGATGGTGAGAGATCCGTTACTTTCGAAACAACAGAGGTAAATGGTTCTCAAATCTCTAAAAATGTAAAAGAAGAAAAGAAATTAAAAGATCCAGTGAAATATATCGTGATTAAAGGGACGAAAGCCATTCCTTCAAGAGGATCGGGAAGTTTTGCGTGGCCGACGAATGGCGGTTATATTTCTTCCAAGCAAGGACAAAGATGGGGGAAAATGCATAAAGGTATCGACATCGCCCGTCCAAGTGACCGCACGATCAAATCCGTTGATAACGGAAGAGTCGTATCAGCAGGCTGGGACGATGGCGGTTATGGAAATAAGGTCATCATTGATCACGGTAATGGATATAGAACTCTTTATGCTCATTTAGACTCCATCTCTGTTTCTGCCGGACAAACGGTTGAAAGAGGGCAGAAGCTCGGGATCATGGGAGAAACAGGTGAAGCAACAGGGGTTCATCTTCACATTGAAATTTTCAAAAATGGATCTCTGATTAATCCATTGGATGTACTGTAATTTTATAGAGGGAATCAAGCATGGGACTGACACAATCATTTTATTTGTCAGTCCCCTTTGTTATATTTAGATTATAGTCAACAAGCATTGAAATAAAGGGTATGATAGAGTTAAAGATGAATTAATATGGAGAAAGTGATAAATTTAAAGGAAGAATCCTATACTAATCACAACTTTATATGATCCATTACTTTTTTCTAAAGGAGATCAATTGATATGGAAAAGAAGATATTAGTCGTTGACGATGAGAAACCAATTGCAGATATATTACAGTTTAATTTAAAGAAAGAAGGATATGAGGTTCATTGTGCATATGATGGCGATGAAGCGGTGAAGATGGCGGAAGAAATCAAGCCGGATCTTGTCCTTCTTGATATCATGCTTCCGAATCGTGATGGAATGGAAGTGTGCCGTGAAATCAGGAAGAAGTATGAAATGCCAATCATCATGCTCACAGCGAAAGACTCTGAGATCGATAAAGTATTGGGATTGGAGCTTGGGGCGGATGATTATGTGACCAAACCGTTCAGTACACGTGAATTGATTGCCAGGGTGAAAGCCAACCTGCGACGTCATCAGCACGGGGCGCAGCAAGCTGTCGAGGATGAGAATAATGAAATCACCGTCGGATCCTTAACGATCCATCCGGATGCCTACGTTGTTTCAAAACGGGGAGAAACAATCGAATTGACTCACCGTGAGTTCGAGCTCCTTCATTACTTGGCGAAGCATATCGGACAGGTCATGACCCGGGAGCATTTACTTCAAACTGTGTGGGGTTATGATTACTACGGGGATGTGCGTACAGTCGATGTGACTGTCAGACGTCTTCGCGAGAAAATTGAAGATAACCCAAGTCACCCTACCTGGATCGTAACACGTAGAGGAGTAGGTTATTACTTACGAAATCCTGAACAGGAGTAATATGTAATGAAGAAAGTTGGCTTAACCCGTTCGATTCATTTGAAATTTGTTCTGATCTACGTTCTGCTCATCCTGCTCGCCATGCAAATCATCGGGGTTTATTTTGTACGGGAACTTGAGCAGAAGCTGGTGGAGAACTTTAAAACCTCTATTACCAATAGAGTGAACTTACTAGAATATACCGTAAAAGAAGCCATGTTGAAAAAAAGGACCGAGGACGATCCCAGCCTTCAGGAGGATGTATACAGGATATTAAACGATAGCAGTAAAACATCCGATATAGCTGAAATCAGGGTCATTAATGACAGAGCCAGAATCGTGGGGACCTCTGATCCCAATAATCAAGGTCTGGTCGGTCAGATCAGTGCGGAAAAAGAGGTTAAAAAAGCCCTTGCACTCGGATTTGGTGACGACGATATCTACCTTGATGATAAGACAAAGGATCGAATTTGGGTATACACCAAACCGATTGAGTCGAACAACGAAGTCATTGGGACCATCTATATCGCCGGGGAAATCGAAACGGTTTATGATCAAATGAGTGAAATCAATAAGATCTTCACAAATGGGACCATCATTGCACTGGCGATAACGGCTGTTTTGGGGGTATTATTGGCCCAAACCGTTACCAGGCCCATTTCGGATATGAGGAAGCAGGCCTTAGCCATGGCAAAAGGTAATTTCTCGAGGAAGGTAAAGGTCTATGGATACGATGAAATCGGTCAATTGGCCATTACGTTTAATAATCTGACAAAGCGTCTTCAAGAAGCCCAGGCAACGACTGAGGGGGAAAGAAGGAAGCTTTCTTCAGTGTTGTCTTATATGACGGATGGGGTCATTGCGACAGATCGAAAAGGTCGGGTCATTCTCATTAATGATCCTGCTGCTGATATGCTGGATGTTTCACGTGAAACAGTCGTTTCCCAACCGATCGTTTCACTGTTGGGACTGGATGAGGAGTATACATTCGATGACTTATCGAATGAACAGGACTCTATCATTCTGGATTACAGTACGAAGGATAAACCATATATTTTACGAGCGAATTTCTCTATTATCCAAAAAGAGACGGGGTTCGTGAATGGTCTTATAGCAGTCTTGCATGATATTACGGAACAAGAGAAGATAGATTTAGAGAGACGGGAATTTGTCGCCAACGTTTCCCACGAACTTCGCACCCCTTTGACGACGATGAGGAGCTATCTGGAGGCCCTGGCAGAAGGAGCATGGGAGGACAGGGAAATAGCCCCCCAATTTCTTGACGTGACCCAGAACGAGACTGAGCGGATGATCCGTCTCGTCAATGACCTCCTTCAGCTATCAAAAATGGATAGTAAAGACTACCGTTTTAATAAAGATTGGGTGGACTTCATCCTATTTTTCCATAAAATCATCGATCGTTTTGAAATGACCAAGGATATAAATGTAACATTTAACCGCTTCTTGCCGGATAAAGCGATGTTTGTAGAAATTGATCAGGATAAAATCACTCAAGTGCTCGATAATATTATTTCCAACGCATTAAAGTATTCACCAGAAGGCGGCACCATTACCTTTACAGTGAAAGAAAAAGAAGGATTCATCGAGATCAGCGTATCCGATCAGGGGTTAGGAATTCCGAAAGATAATCTGGAAAAGATCTTCGAGCGTTTCTATCGTGTAGACAAAGCCCGCACAAGACAAATGGGCGGTACGGGATTAGGGCTTGCCATTGCGAAAGAAATGATATCAGCACACGGTGGTGATGTGTGGGCGAAGAGTAAAGAAGGTAAAGGGACGACAATCGTATTTACCCTCCCATATGATTCAACACAGGAGGATGATTGGGCATGAATTATGAAAAAATTAAATCGATCGTTTTAACCGTACTTGTTTGCATAAGTGTTTTCCTTACCTTTAATCTTTGGACCTATTCACCGGGATACGATACGATCAACAGTGATCGTGCTTATGATGTGTCAGTCGGGGAAAAGCTCAAGGATAATGAGTTGAATACCCGTCTGATTAAGCCGTTTAAGCTCTTTTATCATGGAAGGGACAAAACAGTCGGTACAACCAATCAGACCGAAATGAATAAAGTGACCGAACAGCTGGGGAAGTGGTCTCTTTTCGAAATTAAAAATATATCAAATGAGTACAGTTTCCAAGAAATCAATACCCTCATTCAGGGTGAAGATAAGTTTGAACTGGTGTTTCCCGATATCGTGCCTTTATCTGTCTTCAGTCAAGGATTGAACTTGGAAGAAAAAAATATTTCAACTGCTTCGTTTAATCGGATTGTCATTGATTTGAACGATGCAAATCGTGATACAGGCTCCATTTTCTTTATTACAGTCAGTGACGATAAAGAGGAAAAGGCTGTGTATGAAAGTCAGGTGAGCCTTGCCAGCCTGGATTCATTTAAACGGAACTTCGTGCAAAGAGCGTTATATAATAGTGCTTATCGTCAATACGTGAAACAGCCGATAAATGATAAGAAAACCATTTTTCTACCAAAGGATGCCGAGGATTATGTCAGTTATTATTACTACACGGAATTAAGCTCCCTTGAAGAATATAAACAGGCGCTATTTAGTGATCCCAATAGTGTAAATATGGGTTCTGTGGACGATCTGGTGACATATATGGATGTCTCCTCCATATTGACGGTGGATAAGAATCACAATACATTCTCGTTCGTTAACCCTTCTGAGGAGAAAGATGATGGATCCTCCCCTGCCATGCTCGTACAAAAGAGCATGGAGTTCGTCAATGATCATGGCGGTTGGACAGATGACTATCAACTCTTTTCCATAAGCCCTTATGAAAATAAAATCGTATATCGCCTTTTTCTGCAAAACCACCCTGTCTTCAACGATAACGGGATGGCTGAAGTCTCCCAAACATGGGGTCAGAACGGCATCAATAAATACAGTCGGCCATACTTTAAACTCGACTTCTCGTTTAAAGATACGGCTGAAGTCTTGTTGCCATCAGGTTCTTCCGTCATCTATGCATTGAACCAAGTGGATTCGATCGACCTTGATTATGTAGAGGACATTGCCGTTGGGTACAAGATGACCAGAGACCCAAATGAAAGCAGAAAGCTTAATTTCGAACCCTCCTGGTATTATAAATATGACGGTAATTGGTTGAGATTATCCGTCGATGACAAGGAGGGACTGTAAATTGGATTGGAGTAAAACGAAAAGCATTTTCATCATTGTTTTTCTCGTATTAGATATCTTTTTGATGTCCCTCTTTATTAATAAAGTGTCTGAAAGCAACCCGGAAACACTCAGTCAGGCTACTTTTGAGGAGAAATTAAAGGCGGACAAAATTAAATATCCAAAGACGCTATCCCAGGATCCAACGGAAGAAAAATATATCCAGGCTAAATCAAAGAAATTCAAGGATGAAGATATCAGTATCTTAAAGGACCAAGATGTTACCGTTATTAACGAAAGTACGATTCATTCTACGTTAGATGAACCTGTTTCATTAGATAAGGATTTCTCACCGGACGATTTAAATGACTTCATGGAAAATAAGGTCATTGATGGCGATAAGTACAGCTTCTGGGACTATAACACGGAAGAACAGACGATCACGTATTATCAGACGTATCGGGGAAGACAATTATTCAATAATACGAATGGAAAGATCGTCCTTACCGTCAATAATGATAATAAAATTGTATCGTATAAACAGTCCATGCTTGAGGATCTGAATGAATTTGGAGAAGATAAATCCATCATTCCTTCCTTTGTAGCGTTGCAGGGCCTTTATACGAACCAAAAAATCAGTCCGGATAGTGTGGTTCATAAACCGAAATTGGGGTATTGGACGTTCCTGTCCGAGGAATCCCAAGTCCTTGCACCAACCTGGCACTTTGTCGTGGAATCAGGAAACAAGGAAGAAGATTTGTTTATCAACGCGGTAGAAGGAGAAATCGTGGAGATCAACAAACCGGAAAAAGAAACATTGGAGTGAGAGATATGACGATGCATTTTAGTGTACTTGCAAGCGGCAGTACGGGAAATGCGATATTTGTTGAATCGGAGGAACACTCCTTTCTTGTCGATGCCGGATTAAGCGGCAAGCAGATGGAAGGATTGTTCAGTCAGATCGACCGGAAAATTGAAGACTTGTCGGGGATTCTGGTCACCCATGAACATAGTGATCATATTAAGGGGATCGGTGTATTGGCGAGGAAGTACAAGCTGCCGATCTATGCGAACGATAAGACGTGGAACGCCATGGACGGTCTGGTGGGGAAGATTGATACAGAGCAGAAGTTTTCCTTTGATATGGAAACGGCCAAGCATTTCGGGGGACTGAGCATCGAGTCATTCGGGGTATCACATGATGCTGCAGAACCGATGTTTTATATTTTCCATCACGGGGAGAAGAAGCTTGTTCTTGTCACCGATACGGGGTATGTAAGCGATCGGATGAAAGGGATCATCTCGAATGCCGACGCCTATGTATTTGAAAGCAATCACGATGTAGGGATGCTCCGGATGTGCCGATACCCATGGAATATCAAACGCCGGATCCTGAGTGATTACGGCCATGTATCCAACGAGGACGCGGCCATTGCCATGAGTGAAGTGATGGGCGATAACACCAAGGGTATTTACCTGGCTCATTTAAGCCTTGATAACAATATGAAAGATCTCGCAAGGATGAGTGTCACCCAAACACTCGAATCAAAAGGAATACTGGTAGGAGAACAGATCGATTTATTTGATACGGATCCTAAAGTACCAACACCTTTAGTTGCGATTTAAACCGGTTCAAATGTTTATGATTTCTCTGTTAAAGGTATGAAAAAGGTGAGGGCTTCTGTCTTCGCCTTTTTTGTATGCATCCGCGGAAAATAGCACCTGAAACGGAAATCAATCACTACTCTTCGTAAAAACAATAACGTTAACAGCTTTACATAAATAGTAACCTAATAAATTTCTTACCATCTTTTCATCATTTTTTAATTTAATCTGACTATAATCGGGCTTGTAAAGATAAAATAACAAAAGGAATAGCTGGTAGAAAGGATGAAGACGCATGGGATATTATGATGGTGATCATAATTCTGAAGGCAGGACTGGCAGGCAAAAGGGTAATCGTGGAGGAATGTTCCTGGCGGGGCTATTGGGAGTCGTCCTTGGGGCGATCCTCGTAATCGTGGCCATTCCTCAGCTGACGAACTTTGATATATTACCTTATTCG
This sequence comes from Bacillus sp. es.034, assembly GCF_002563655.1. GTDB lineage: Bacteria > Bacillota > Bacilli > Bacillales > Bacillaceae_B > Rossellomorea. Next base: position 887,069 of record NZ_PDIY01000001.1, read on the forward strand.
GTTCAACCGGATAAGGATTTGAAAGAAACGGACCAGACGTATCATAATGGAACGACCAAGAATGTGTCTGTTAATGTGACGACGGATGTGACAAAAGCCGTAGAAAAGACCGGAGACTCCGTGGTTGGAATCACGAATATCCAATCCCAGAGCTTCTGGGGTCAGGGTGGTGGTCAGACCCAGGATCAGCAGGCAGGAACGGGATCAGGGGTCATGTATAAAAAAGAAGGCAAAACCGTCTATATCGTGACGAATAATCACGTTGTGGAAGGGGCGGATCAATTGGAGGTCACCCTTGCCGACGGTACCAAGGTTCCTGCTAAACTCCGTGGTACTGATGTTTGGACAGACCTTGCCGTCATTGAAATCGATGGGAGCAAAATCAAAAATGATGATATTGCCGAGTTTGGAAATTCGGATGAGCTGAAAGCAGGTGAGCCTGTCATCGCCATCGGGAACCCACTTGGACTTCAATTCTCAGGTTCTGTGACGCAGGGTGTCGTTTCGGGTGTGGAGAGGACGATTCCTGTCGACATCAATCAGGATGGCATGGAGGACTGGAACGCAGAGGTCCTGCAAACCGATGCAGCCATCAACCCCGGTAACAGCGGTGGAGCCCTTATCAACATTTCCGGACAGCTGGTCGGGATCAACTCGATGAAAATCGCCCAGGAAGCGGTAGAAGGAATTGGACTTGCCATTCCGATCAATTCTGCTCGCCCTATCATTGAAGACCTTGAGCAATATGGAGAAGTGAAGCGTCCTGCAATGGGCGTGACATTAGAAGACGTCAATCAGATTTCTGCCTATCACCAGCAGGAGACCTTGAAGCTCCCGAAAGATATCCATTATGGTGTGATGATCAGACAAACCGTTCCGAATTCCCCTGCTGCTCAAGCCGGTTTACAGGAGCTTGATGTCATCACGGAGCTAGACGGTGAGAAGGTCGAGAATGTAATCGACTTGAGGAAGCATCTATATAATAAAAAAGAAGTGAACGATCAAATGAAAGTGACCTTCTACAGAGATGGCAAAAAGAAAGAAGTCACAATGAAATTGACGGATGAATCCCGATTATAGAATGTGGATAAAGTGAAAAGCAGGAAGGCGGTGCGCCCTTTCCTGCTTTTTCTTTACATGATATGATGATTGTGGATAAGTATATAAACTACATGTTAGGAGGAAACGACATGATTTACTGCTGCTTGGAGCATGTGGAATTAGCCATGGATATTGTCGTCGATGAGCATGAGGTAGCGCCTCAACTAACAGAGATTTCTGAAGACAAGAAGTTATCCACAACCTGTGAATATTGTGGGAATAACGCCGTATATATAGTGGCGAACTAATATTCCCATACCATATGAGGATTGGTCTTGTGGATATGTGGATAATTTCTGTGGATAACGTGTTTGTAAATTGTTTGTAAAGCGAGTGTGGATAGTGAATATCACCATTGTAACGGTTGGTAAATTAAAAGAAAAATATTTAAAGCAGGGAATCGATGAATATGTGAAGCGACTTGGTGCGTACGCAAAAATTGAAATAGTTGAGCTGGCAGACGAAAAGGCACCAGAAATATTGAGTGACTCTGAAATGGAGCAGGTGAAGAATAAAGAAGGTGAACGGATCTTAGCGAAGATCTCACCCGATCATCATGTCATTGCCCTCGCCATTCAAGGGAAAATGCGTTCTTCAGAAGACCTCGCCGATAACCTGGATAAGCTTGCAACGTACGGTAAAAGCAAAGTGGCATTTGTGATTGGTGGATCATTGGGACTCAGTGATGACGTAATCAAGAGATCCAATGAAACCCTTTCGTTTTCGAAAATGACTTTTCCCCATCAGTTAATGAGACTGATTTTGGTGGAGCAGATCTATCGGGCGTTTCGGATTAATCGGGGGGAACCGTACCATAAGTAAAAGGTTGTTAACCCAATGCCTCTCCTAATTGTTGGGGAGGCAAAAAGGCAAGTTGAAAAGAGATCGGAGGTATGGTTGAAGTACAAAAAATAGATTGACAATTGTGAAAATTATTTTAGACTAAAAGTAGTTCTTTCCTCAAATTCTTCTTACTTTACTACTCCTTGATGTCCTAATTGCTTTTTAACCCCCTTTCAGTTGAAACCACATTAAACCTCTTTTTTCCTATGGATTTTTTTACTCATTCATTTTAAAAAAACTGTCCCGAATCTAAAAATTCATTAAGGGAGATGATTTCTTTTGGCATCGAATATGTATGCTATTAAATGCCCCGGTTGTGAACGTGCTGCTTTTGAAGATGATTATTACAAAACGGATGAGAAGTACATCTTTTGTATGGTGTGCGGATATTATTACACGAAAACCATAGAGAAATATACCGAAAACTCTATTAGGTACAAGGAAGAGGAACGTGAAGGAAACGGTATGTTTGTATTGGTGAAAATAGATGGTTGTGGCAACAAGATGAGGTTGAACGATGATCTATCAGTAGCGCAATTGGAAAAGTTAAAGGCATCACTTATGGAGAAGAATGTTAACCAGGAGAAAAGCTATTTAATTTCTTTCAAAAATGGAGAATTTACCATCCTATTTGGCAACCCACCGGAACATTTTCATTTATCTTTTGAAGAGTATCGGAAAAAGATGATTGCCAAGTATGGAGATCCTGAATATGATTTTATGGTTCCTATTGAGGGATAGATAAAATTTTATAGTAGAAGAAATTGAGGAAAGAACGAACTAGTAATTTTTTTAATAAATATGGAAAATCTTGATGATTATTGAGGAGGATTGCTGTGGGGTTTGAAGAAGAATACCTGGCTTTTATGAATGCTCACTCTCAGGAAAGGAAAGGTGAACGGTTGAGGCGTTTACAAGAAGGTCACAATCAGGCTGAAAGAATGTTTTTGAAGAAAGTTTGGTGGCCTTCATTCTATCATTTTCGTTATCTTCATCCAGAGTTTGAAATCGATGATTTTAAAGACGGAAAACGGTATTTAGATTTTGCTTATATTCGTCCAGCCATCCGGATTTGCTTTGAGGTCGATGGGTATGGCCCTCACTTAAAGAATATAAGCAGGTGGCAATTTTCCGATAGTTTGGAGCGACAAAACCAGTTGGTGATGGACGGATGGACTGTCATCCGCTTTTCTTATGACCAAGTGAAAGAAAAACCTCGTCGATGTCAGCAGATTGTACAACAGGTAATTGGGAGGTGGTTAGGTGATGAGCTGGACCAGACCACTCTATCCTATGCCGAAAAGGAAGTGCTTCGACTAGCGATTCGAAAAGGAAAAGCGATATCCCCTATAGAAGTTGAAAAGTATTTGAAGCGAACGGACAAGACGGTAAAAAAATTACTTACTCAACTAGTTGATAAAAAGATGTTGATTCCCGAATCTGGAACCAAGAGGATCCGCTCTTATCGCTTGGGGGATCAGGTTAAGCACTCTATCGGATGAATAGAATAGACGGAAAAATTCCGCTTAATTAGTAATTTGAATTGAAAATAACTTAAATAACCGGAGAAATTCCGTCTATTGACCCAAAAAGAGTGAAAATGTAAAATTGTATTTTGGATAACCGGAAATACTCCGCTTAAATACCCCTAAAATGAGCTTCAACCTATATATAACCGGAGAAACTCCGCTTAATTTACATCCACTGGTTAACTCAATCCCCCCTGTTGACAAAATCCACATCAGCCATTAAAATTATCAACTATTCGACAGTGATACGTTGAGCGACAAAATTTAATTAGTAGAAAGCTATGATTGCTATGGATCATCCCGTAGCAGGAGCAGCTTCTGGAGAGACCGTGGAAGATTTGCGGCGCCGAAGGGTTCATTATCTCAGGCAAAAGGACAGAAGAGTATCGGATATGTATTTGGCGTGCAGATAATTTTATTATTAGCATGAAAAATTGTATTTGTTATTCTTATGACCACGAGAGATTGGAGCCCTTCCAATCTCTTTTTTTTGTGCCTATTTTTACTGGTTGTAAGGAGGAGTTAAAGTTGGAACAACGAGAATTAAAGAGGGATCTATCAAACCGGCATGTTCAGCTGATCGCGATCGGGGGTACGATCGGTACGGGGCTATTCTTAGGTTCCGGTAAGGCGATACAGCTTTCCGGTCCCTCTATCATCTTCGCTTATTTAATTGTGGGGATCGCCCTGTTTTTCGTGATGAGGGCGCTTGGGGAGCTGTTGTTATCGAAAGCCGGGTTTCAATCGCTGCCAGACATTGCGGAAGAGTATCTTGGACCCCGGCTCTCCTTTGTTACGGGTTGGACGTACTGGTTCTGCTGGATCATGACGGCGATGGCCGATGTGATCGCTGTGGGTGTTTATGTGAAATATTGGTTTGACATTCCTCAGTGGGTTCCTGCACTTATTTGTGTCATCATTTTGTTGGGACTCAATTTATTAACGGTCAAGCTGTTTGGGGAATTGGAATTTTGGTTTGCTTTAATTAAAGTCATCACCATTCTTGGGTTAATTGCCCTTGGTGTCATTTTACTGGTGATGGGGGTTCAAACAGACGCAGGTGCGGTTACGGTTCGAAACCTATGGGAGCATGGCGGATTTTTCCCGAACGGTATATCAGGTTTCTTACTTTCTTTCCAAATGGTCATCTTTGCTTATGTCGGTGTGGAATTAGTCGCTGTATCGGCAGCGGAAACATCCAACCCGGAGAAAAATATCCCCTCCGCCATTAATAAAATTCCTTTGAGGATCTTATTTTTCTACGTGGGAGCCCTGACCGTCCTCTTGTTCATCAATCCATGGATGGAACTGAACGCAGCAGAAAGTCCATTTGTGAAAACATTTAGCTTGGTCGGAATTCCGCTGGCGGCAGGTGTCATTAACTTTGTTGTGTTGACGTCAGCGGCTTCTGCCTGTAACAGCGGGATGTTTTCTACCAGCCGGATTCTGTATCATTTAAGCAGAGATCATCAGGCATCACCTCGTTTGGCCAAATTGAATCAAAACTATGTACCGGCTAACGGGTTATTCCTATCCACATTGGTCATATCAGTGGGTGCTCTATTGAGTAAGCTGATACCGGAACAGGCCTTTAGCGTCGTAACGACCATAAGTGCCATCTGCTTTATTTGGGTGTGGGGAATCATTCTCGTCTGTCATATAAAGTATAAGAAAACCCGTCCGCACTTACACGAGAAATCTACATTTAAAGCCCCGTTCACACCATTGATCAATTATATGGTGCTTACAATGTTTGCAGCGATCCTTGTGATTATGCTGATTTCTGATGCGACACGGCCGGCCTTACTGTTGACTCCTCTATGGTTCATTCTCTTATTTATTTTATATGGAATGAGGAGAAAGGGTTAGCGTTCATTGGTACAATGGAAGTATGACGAAATTACAAGGGGGAAACAGATCATGATAGACAATAAAGTCCGCTGGGGAATCATCGGTTGCGGAGATGTAACGGAAAAGAAAAGTGGCCCTGCATTTCAAAAGGTACGAAACTCAGAGCTTGTGGCAGTCATGCGGAGAACGGGTGAACTGGCGAAGGATTACGCTGAAAGACATGGAGTAGCTAAATGGTACGACGTGGCTGATGCCCTGATTAACGATCCTGATGTGGATGCAGTTTATATCGCTACGCCGCCTGGCTCCCATAAGGAATATACGCTGATGGCAGCGGCTGCCGGGAAACCTGTTTATGTGGAGAAGCCGATGGCACGTACCTTCGATGAATGCAATGAGATGGTGGCTGCTTGTAAAAAGGCAGGAGTTCCTTTGTATGTAGCATACTACCGCCGGGCTCAGGAGCGCTTTTTGAAGATAAAAGAATTGCTTGATCAAAACGCAATCGGAGACGTTCGCTTTGTCACCTCGACCCAGTATCAAAAAACAGGGGAAGACGTGAAAGATTCAGATCATCTGCCTTGGCGTGTTCAACCCGAAATAGCAGGAGGCGGATTGTTCTTCGATTTGGCCAGCCATACCCTTGATATACTTGATTTTCTACTCGGACCGATCCAGGAAGCAAAAGGTATTTCTTCAAATCAGGCGGGCTATTATGAAGCGGAAGATATTGTGACGGGTACATACCAGTTTCAATCAGGAGTCCATGGAGTTGGAAAGTGGTGTTTCACAGCTTTTGAAGACGTGGATATGAATGAGATTGTCGGAAGTAAAGGGAAGATCAGCTTTTCTACTTTTGGGGATGAGCCTGTAACGTTGGCAACAATCGAAGGAAAAGAACAATGGAGTTTCGAACGCCCCGAGCATGTTCACCAACCACTGGTGGAAACGATCGTGAAAGAGTTAACCGAGGGCGGCGAGTGGTGTCCAAGTACCGGAAAGACAGGCGCCCAGACCAGCAGGATATTGGATGCAATCGTCGGAAAGTAGAGCGGGAACAGCCCCCCGCTCTGATCCGTAACACTTATTTTCTTAATAAACCGTGTATTATCACCATTTTTTGTGAAACCTATTTATATATAAATAAAGATGGTGACTACTATGATTTCGGTATGGCTTTTTCTGATTTTAGCAATAGTATCCTTTGTTTCATTAACCTTTTTGATGAAGAAAATGAATGTCGTTAACGTCTTAGGAAGTTATTTTTTGTCCAATATCCTTCTTACGAATACAGGAGTAATCATAAACTTAAATTTAAAGTTAACACATCAGGATCCACACAGTGAATTGATTTTTTGGACACAAAAGATTCCTGAGTTGTCGCTCAAGCCCGCATTACTTTTATGGTTGGTTTATGTTTTGTTTTCTAACAGGACCATCTTTACTAAACTCATTCATTTCGTCATCTTCTTATCAGCGCTTGTATCAATTGAAGTCTATTTCGTCCAAATTGACTACTTGGAATGGATAAATTGGAATGTGTTTTATTCTTATTTGAGATATAGTCTGATTGTTTTATTAATGGCTGTTTTCTTCTTTTATTTAGAAAAAGGCATAGAGAGAAACAAAGAGGTGAATTCGATATGATTTTCCCTCTCCCTCGTGAATTTGATGAAAATGAACTGTTTATTATCTTTTCCACGATCATTACTTGGGCGTTTATGTTTATGCTGCCAAGACGCCTGTCGGCTGTTACGATCACGATCATTTGGACGTTTAATGTATTTCTCGCACTGACGGCCGATATTACACTTACTGTGAAACCATATGAACTTTACTTTACGATTGACCATAAAACCCATGAGTTATTTGATGTGGTATTGCACTTTATCACGTACCCCACTCTTCCTTATTTTGTAGTGAACTCTTATCAGTATTACAAACCTAAAGGGCTGAAATTTTTATTTTTTGTTGTTTTGTGGGGAGGGGTAGCGATCGCTTTAGAGTGGACCTCCGTGCAATTCCACGTTTTCACCTATACCGGATGGAAAGCGTACCTATCCTTTCTAGTTTATTTGATTGTGTTTGCCGCTTCCATTTGGCTTTCGGACTTTGTTGAAAAGAGATATCCTTCCAAGTGGAATTCGAATGCTCTGAATATGAAAAAAAGGTCAGCCTCCCAGTAAGTGAATGCTCACTGGAGGCTGACCTCTTATTGAAATTCAAATGGACTTACTTAGAAACCGAAAAACCCTCATCTTCCTTCAATACACTTGCATACTCATCAAGCAGTGCACGGACTTCATCCGTGGTTTCTGTCTCCATCAGACGATTTCTGAGCTCGCTTGCGCCGCGGAATCCGCGTACGTAAATTTTGAAGAAGCGGCGGAGCGGTTTAAACGGGCGAGGCTCAAGTTCATCGTTATACTGATCATGAAGATCCAGCTGTAAACGCAGAAGATCGAGGAGCTCCTCACTCGTATGTTCTTTCTTCTCCTTTTCGAAAGCGAACGGATTGTGGAAGATTCCCCGTCCGATCATAATGCCGTCTACGCCGTATTTCTCCGCGAGCTCGAGTCCCTTCTGACGGTCAGCGATGTCTCCGTTGATCGTCAGTAATGTATGAGGGGCGATTTCATCACGAAGTTTCATGATTTCAGGAATCAGCTCCCAGTGAGCATCAACGTCACTCATCTCCTTTTTCGTGCGGAGATGGATGGATAGGTTGACAATATCCTGTTCCAACAAATGCTTCAGCCAGTCGTGCCATTCCTCCACTTTGGTATAACCTAGACGGGTCTTCACACTGACGGGAAGTCCTCCCGCTTTGGCTGCCTGGATGATTTCAGCTGCGACATCCGGCCGGCGGATCAGCCCGGATCCTTTCCCGTTGGCTGCCACATTGTGTACAGGGCACCCCATGTTGATATCAATTCCGCGAAAGCCCATTTTCGCCACACCGATACTCGTTTCACGGAAGTATTCAGGCTTATCCCCCCAAATGTGGGCGACAATCGGCTGTTCGTCTTCCGTAAACGTCAGACGCCCGCGTACGCTGTCCTTTCCTTTCGGATGACAATAGCTTTCAGTATTCGTAAACTCTGTAAAAAACACGTCAGGTCTCGCCGCTTCACTCACAACATGACGAAAAACGACATCGGTCACGGCTTCCATCGGTGCCAGAACAAAAAATGGCTTAGACAACTCATGCCAGAAATTTTCTTTCATACTCTATTTAAACCCTTTCCTTTAGGGAAACGTGTTCCCAAAATTAAAAAGTAAAATGCTTTACTGTTATCCATTCCCGTTTAGGATGGATTCCAACCAGTATATACTTTAATGGTATTGGACGAAAAGTGCAAGGGAACGCGTCGTCTTGTTAGGAGGGAAATACTTATTATTGAAGAAAAATGAACCAAATCTTGAATAGATTAATAAGGTGATCTGCACTTTGGATATGGAAAAATTTATTTCATAATACCGGACACAAACTGTAAAAAATTGCTATAATTATTCACAGAAGCAGTGTATCGACCTGCGACAGTAAAGGGGAGCGGCCAATGTCTGAGTTGAATGAAAATCCGTTAATGAAGAGCGATGAAAAGAAACCGAAGATCAAGATGGAAAGAAAAGAAGGGGAACCGACGTCTGCATTTAAAGGGGCAAGTTGGGCAGCTCTGGTGATAGGGGTTTCCGCTTATTTGATCGGCTTGTTCAATGCCGGAATGGAACTCAATGAGAAGGGGTATTACTTTGCAGTATTGGTATTTGGACTCTATGCAGCTGTATCCCTGCAAAAAGCAGTAAGGGACAAGGAAGAGGATATCCCTGTGTCGGGCATCTATTACGGGCTAAGCTGGTTCGCCGTCATTGTAGCCGTATCCTTGATGACGATCGGACTCTACAACGCCGGAAGTATCATCTTAAGTGAAAAAGGATTTTACGGGATGTCGTTTGTTCTTAGTCTGTTTGCGGCCATCACAATTCAGAAAAACATCCGGGACACCCAGGTGGCAAGAGATAGAGACTAATTCTTGCCTCACAATAAATCCAACTAAAAAACGAAAAAGAAGTATCCAAGAACCATTTTACGTTCTGGATACTTCTTTTATTAACGTTATGCAGTTGATACCTGCTTCTGATCCAAGCGATAACTCAAGAAAGTCAGCAGACTCGCACAAATCGCAACCACTCCGCCGACGAGGGTCACATTCATCAACGGTCCCTGGTGATAGACAAGGCCACCGAGTGCCGAGCCCATGGCGATGCCGACATTGCTTGCAACCGGCATCAGGGAAGCGGCGAGGCCAGTCGCTTTAGGTTGATACACGCCGGCAAGGTCGATCAAGTAAAGCTGGGTCGAGGTGGTCAGGAGGATGGCCATTAAGGACATCAATCCGATGTTGATCAATCCAACGATAAAATGATCGGTCGTAAAGTACAGGGCAAACAGGACGAATGCCTGGATAAGAAACACGAATCGGAGGCGTCCGATGGCATTGTGACTGGCAATCTTCCCTGCAAGGATGTTGCTGAAGATCGAGATGAACCCGTAAGCGAACAGGATCAAGCTGATGGAGCTGCCTGGTGCTCCCATCTTGTTCAGAATCGGGACAAGATACGTAAATACTGCATAGGTCGCACCGAAGCCAAGGGATGGAATGAAGAAAGCCAACAGGATCCTTGGATGAGTCAATAATGAGAACTGATCACGCATAGAACTGCGGTATTGACTGAGCTTACTTGGCAAATTCATGAAAGAGGCAAAAAAGGCAACGACACCTAGTAACGTCGTTAATAGGAACGTAGCATGCCAGTTGTACCATTCGGCAATGACAGTACCGATGGGAACTCCGATGACGTTTGCCAAGGTGAACCCGCCGAACACGAATGAAATGGCGACACCTCTTTTGGTAACGGGAATGGCTTCACTGGCGATCGTCATGGCAAGGGAAATCAACACTCCTGTCACTATCGCTGTCAGCATCCTAAGCCCCATGAGCATGACGTAGCTTGTTGAAATCACGCACAAAGCATTCAAAACGATGAACGACCCGATCAAACACAACACCCATTTCCGTTTTGGAAAATGACTGGTTGCCGACATGACAATGGGTGTGGCGATGGCAAAGGTAATTGCAAATGCTGAAACGAGCGTGCCTGCCTTTGCATTTGTTATATGAAGACTTGAAGAAATCTCCGTTAAGATTCCGACGATGACAAATTCGCTTGTCCCGAGAACAAATGTTAGTAATGTAAGGGTAAAGATAAGGAACCAATGTTGTTTAGATAAGACCGTTTCTTTCATAAGTACCTCTTTTCTAAGTTGAATATCCATATGGGATAGAGTGGGCAAACAATTTAATCATCATACCATAAAACATTTTTATGAAGTATCCCTTGTATGTGAAAAATATAAACAAAAGAGCAGGGCTCGATTTTTATGTCCTGCACAGGTTTTTCTTATTTAATTTCCGATCTGGTTTGATTCGAGGTAAATGTGGATATATCTTCTAAAAAAGGTTATTTATTATAATCGTGAACATTAATAACTCAGATGATACATGTAAGGTAAATGAAGTACTTTTGTCTTCAATTCAATGTGACAGTTTTATAGGGTACCAGTTCTATTAGAAGGGTGAGGGGATCATGTTTTTTAAAAAGAAGTCAAAGGAAGAAGAAGCGGATTACTGCGTAGCCATTTTTGTGGACGAACAAACTGAAGAAGGGGTTTACGAAAGACTTACCGATCAGCTGTTTTATGAAGTAGATAATATTGGAGCGATACTCATCATATTGAAGAGGTCATTGAATATATGAAGGGGATTGAGATGGCTAAGCAACGTGCTGAAGAGCATAATATCCACCAAAACGGATAAACTATACCTGTTGCAGGGAGGTGTACACATATGCCAAATCAAAACGATAACAAATTCAAAAAAATCCAGTCAGAAAGCTTCAAGCAAGGGAAATCCCAGGAAGAATATGCGGCAGAACTTCAAGTGAATAAAGAAGAAAGCCAAAAAAGGAAGTAATCCCGCACTACATAAAATAGCCATCCCAACTTTAAGACGGGATGGCTATTTCCATCATAGCGACGCTTTAATCACCTTTTTATAATACAAAACCGATAATACACCAAAGATCGAATACAACACCGTATATAAAACCATCACGATGATCATCGGCGTCCAGACTTCGGCTCCGAACAGGAACCATCCGGATTGGACCGCAAAGTAACTGTGCAGAAGTCCAATGAGAAGAGGGATTCCGAAGCTGAAGAGCTGCTTGCCTTGAATGCCTCTCAATAAGTCACCTTGAGTGAATCCTAACTTTCGTAAAATGGTGTAGTTCGGTTTCTCATCTTCACTTTCGTCCATCTGTTTAAAGTACAGGATACAGCCCGATGTGATGAGGAAGGTGAGGCCGAGAAATCCGACGATGAACATAGTGAGGCCCATGCTTTGTTTTTGTTCGGCTTTCATGTCGTACTGTGAAGCGTTCCCCCATCTTTCAATTAGATTTAACTCATGAAAGAGGTCGTTTGCTTTCTTTACGTCTTTTTCCTTCTCGATGTTCACACCGATATAAAGTGAGGATTCCCTTTGAATTTCTGGATCCAGATCCTTTTTCAACTGCTGGAAAACATGGTCATCCACAATGACCGCAGGTGAACCGAACCCTGTAAACCACCCAGATATTGGGTATTCATCCTGCATTCCCAAGTATTTGAGCTTTATGTTTTTCGTTTTTCCTTTCAGCTCTGTCATGCCGGAATCATGTAGTGGCATCAGTTTTTGAAGTAAGTCGCTATAGCCTGTAAAGACCGTTTCATCTTTTTTTACGTCAATACCTTCTACACTTTTTTCACTGATGATAGCAGATGGCATGGCATCTTGTGATCCGTTCAATTCACTGAATTCAGAGTCTGCAATGTCTTCCAGGTTAACGAGAACTCTGATGACTTCAATTTCATCTTTTTTGAATTCGATACCTTTATTCAAAAGGGCTTCTTTTAAATCATTGAAGTCTTGTTTGTTTATTAATGAAAAATCCGCCGGTACATTGTTTTCAGCCGTTTTTTCAGCTGAGTAATACCCGATATAACTCAGTGACAGTAACGCGATAGCCAGAGCCGAAACCGTCGTGATGATCGTCAACAGCAAGGCACTCGATTTCATTCGGAACATGATGGATGAAAGAGACAGGACCTCGTTAATGTTCAAGTATCCATCTTTCTTCTTTCGGATGACATTGAAAATAAAGCTGACGGACCCTTTATAAAATAGGTAGGTTCCGAGAATGACGGAGCCGAGTATAAAGAGCATGGCCCCATACAGCTCTGGCATAGTCGTGAAGTCGCCGCCAAACAATTTGGAAGAGACATAATATCCGGAAGCAATCAAGATAATCCCGAAAATGCCAATGACGATTTCGAATTTGGACATTTTTCCCACCTTTGTTTCCGTTGAAGAACGGATTCTGAAGAGTGATAAGATGCTTTGTCTTCTAATGAACACAAAGTTCATGAGCATGATCAGCAAGTAAATTGCACAGAACACAATAACGGTCTGGATGAGTGCCTGGGTCGAGAAATGCAGTTTGGCAATCGCCTCGACGCCGGTTATATTGAATAAAATCATGATGATTAACTTGGAAAAGGAGAACCCGATCAAGATACCAAGTATCAATGCTCCAAAATATAGGATGAAATTTTCTACACTTAAAATGCGAAAGATTTTATTCTTCGTCATTCCGATCAGCTGAAATAACCCGATTTCTTTACTTCTTCTCTTAATGAAGAGGGTGTTGGCGTATAAAAGGAAAATCGAGACGATGGCTACCAGCAGGACAGACGCGGCTCTGACGGCTGCTCCACCCTTGATGGTTCCCTTCGCTGCATCCATTGACGGATCGTACTGGAGGGTCACGAAGGCGAAATAAAGGGCAACACTAAAGACTAAAGCAAATACATAAAGATAATAATTCTTCAGGTTCTTCTTCAGATTTCTGAATATAAGGGTATTAATGTTCATTCTGCACCCCGCCAAGCACTCCCTGGGTTTTCATGATGTCACTGAAGAAGTGCTGTCTTTCCTGTTCACCTTTATTTAATTGCGTATAAATTTGACCGTCCTTGATGAAAACGACCCGACTGCAGTAACTTGCCGCTACGGGATCATGTGTGACCATGACGATCGTCGCCTTCAGCTTTTGATTGAGCTCACTCAGCTTATTTAGAAGATCTGATGCTGCTTTCGAGTCGAGGGCCCCCGTCGGTTCATCGGCGAAAATGATGCTTGGTTCATGGATGAAGGCACGGGCGGCTGATGTCCGCTGTTTCTGCCCGCCTGAAATTTCGTTCGGATATTTATCTTTCAGTTCAAGGATTCCAAGCTCTGAAGCAAGGTCATTGAACTTCTGGTCGGCTTCTTTCTTAGGGGTCTTGGTGATGGATAATGGCAGAAGGATATTTTCTTTCACCGTTAACGTGTCGAGCAGGTTGTAATCCTGAAAGATAAAGCCGAGGTGATTCTTTCGGAATTGTGCGAGCTGCTTTTCTTTCATCATCGTCATTTCATTGCTTTCAATCTTAATCGAGCCCTCACTCACTTTGTCGATGGAGGATAAGACATTTAAGAGAGTGGTCTTTCCGGAACCCGACGCCCCCATGATACTGACGAATTCACCCTCTTGGATGGACAGGTCGATCCCCTTTAACACTTCCTGCTTATTGAATTTATTTCCGTAGCTTTTATGAAGTTTGCTTGCTTCTAGTATAGTCATCATATAAAACTCCTTTGATTTGATACCTTTATTATAAAAAGCAGGAAGGTTGTTTTCCTTTTATTGTTCGAACAAAACAGAAAAGCATGTGACATTTTTGTCACACGCCGGTAAGTTGAACGAAATCATTTTTCTCCGGGAAGGTGAGGGTGACCCGGGTCCCTTCCCCCCGTTCGGACTCAATATCTATAGAAATCAGCAGAGGTTCTGATACTCTCCTGGTTAAATATAAGCCCATGCCAGTAGAAGCGTGATCATGGTGGTCTGTTGTCGAAGTGAATCCCTTTTCAAAGACTCTTGGCAGGTCCCTGGAGTCGATCCCCCTGCCGGAATCCTGGATGGTGAGAGTCACTTTTCCATTTCTTTTTTCGCTTAATAGGGCAATATCCATTTGAGAGCTATATTTTACGGCGTTAGTCAAAAGCTGCCTGATCATAAAAGCGAGCCACTTCGCATCGCTCAGCACGGTTGTGACCTCAAGTTGAATATCAAATCCGATCCCCTTCTGAATACACCAGGATTGCAGGGTTTTTATTTCCTGAAAAATGACAGCCTCAAGATCGGTGTCCTCAATGTATAAATCATTCTCCATAAAAGACATTCGCTTCTGGTGCAGCTGCTGATCCAACAAAAGGTGGATGCGCAGCCACTCATACTTCAAATGAGACTTCAAAGGTTCGTCTTCCAAACGCTCAATCATCAAATGCATCGCTGTCAACGGGGTTTTCACTTCATGGATCCAGGACAGGAGGTCGTCCTTTTCCTGTTCGAGCATTATACGATTCTCAGAAGCTGTTTTTCTCAAAAGGTTCGCCTGCTCCGATAGACTATCCGAAACGATTTCCTGGAATGGAGTATCCGGGGCATCCACGCCTGTAATGTTGAGGTTATGATCCCATTCTTTCAGCCGTTTGAAGAATCGGGTTTCCTTCTGATAACGGATGAACACGAAAACAGTGAAAAAGAGCAGCGACAGAAACACCATGTACATGATCGGTTGTAAGGGGATGGCCGTATCGATAGAGGCGATAAAGATCCACAGCAGATGGAGTCCGAGCACGAATGTAATCCAGCTTTTCCGTTCCCATAAGTATGTACGGATCATGGCGAATCCTCTTCGATGGCCAGATACCCTTGCCCGACTTTCGTTTCAATGAAGCGGCCGAGTCCTATCTCTTCAAGGCGCTTCCTTAAGCGATTCACATTGACGGTCAACGTGTTATCGCTGATGAATCGCTTGTCGTCCCAGAGGCTATTCATAAGTGCATCTCTGCTGACGATCTTATTCTTCTGTTCGATTAGAAGCTTTAATATGTACATTTCATTCTTCGTCAATTCGATGGACCCTTTTTCATTGGATACCGTATTCCGTTCAAAATCAACGGTCGCACTGCACCAGGTCTTGATACTCACCTGTTCGGTGTTATAGTTGTACACCCTTCTGAGAGTTGCCTGAACCTTGGCGATGAGGACATCGAAATGAAAGGGCTTCTGGATGAAATCATCTGCCCCAAGCTGCATGGACATGACCATGTCCGTCGGGTGATCTCGCGAGGACAGGAATAGGATTGGCACATTGGAATGTGTGCGTATCATCCGGCACCAGTGGAAGCCATCGAATTTAGGCAATTGAATATCAATGATCACAAGATCCGGTTTCACCTCTGCGAACTCCTGCATGACATGATTGAAATCGTTGATTCCATATACTTCATAGGACCACTGGGAAAGCCGTTCCTTGATTTCATTGAATAGGGTTGTATCATCTTCGATTAGTAATAAATTCAATTCTTTCACCACTCAATCTTGCTGTTTACATAAATTGTATAGGAAATCGCATACGTTTGCCATATGCCTGAAGATAGGAACGATATTATTTAGAAATATTTAGATTATTTTTACAAAAAATGGGTATTTAACTTCTAAAAGCAATTGACCAAATTGCATAAGAAAGGAATTAAATCATGAAGAAACTTCTCGGGTTAGCCTTTATAACAGCCGTTCTGTTAAGTGGATGTGGTGAAGTGCAGATTTCGATTAATAAAAACCAGGAACCACAGACTGAAGAGAAGACCAGTAAAGAGGAAAGCAACAAAGGATTGAGCCTGGTTGATGATGGTAAAGACGATGAAAAACTAACGGATGCTGATAAACAAAAAGCGATTATTAATTTTATCAATGAGGATATTAAAAGGGTTGCTGAATATGAAGTTGTGGCATTTGAATCTCTTGCATCAGTATCAGGGGTGAATTATACCGATGATGAGACCCTTTATAAAGAGCTGACCTCAACAACCATTCCATCATATGAGAAAGCATTGGGAGAAGCGGAATCCATCGAGAGGGAAATCCCTGAACTTGAGGAAATGACATACCAGGTGGAGGGAGAGAGCGGGGACGTTGATGAATTATGAAGCCCGTTCTATAAAGGTATAGAAGGTACGCACATGGACTCATAGAAAGAGGATTCCATTACGCATGGAATCCTCCTCCTTTTTTATACCCTAACTTCACTCACCAACGCATGTGTATTCCCCTCCGTATCCTCAAAAAACACCATCCAAGACTCCATGTCGTCCATCTTCCCCACCACATGAGGTTCAGCCGTAAAATGAACACCATTAGCCTTCATTTTTTCGTAGCTGGATTGGATATCTTCCACATCAAAATAAATGACCGAGGATTGGGTGTACTTTTCATTTTCCGGTAGTGTAAGGAGGAGCCTCACGCCGTTGCAATCAAAAAATGCCATATGGGCAGTCGTGAATAGGAGCGGGCAGCCTAATTGTTCACGATAAAATTCAATGGCGCGGTCTAAATCTTTCACGGGGACCCCGATTTGGTTGATTCCTTGAATCATACTCATTTCATTTCTCTCCTTTCGTTTCCTCTTTTTTATCATAGAGAAAAGAAGGAGTTAATTCTTTTCCAAAATCACTTTTTTTCGGTAGTGAGAGGGTGAGCATCCCGCAAATTGTTTGAACATTTTAGAGAATGACACAGGGTTTTGAAAGCCGAGCTCAAAGGTGATGGCTGTAATGGAAAGGTCAGGATCCTTCAATAATCTCTTTGCTTTTTCAATTCGTAATTCCGAGATGTGACGGTGTGGGGTTTTTCCGTAAAGCTGAGAGTAAGTTCTGATCAGATGGTTTTGTGATAAACATGCAACCTTGGCTATATCATCGAGTGTAAGAGCATGGTGATAGTACGCCCTGATATATTCGTGAGCGATGGTGACTCTTCTGTAAATTTCCTCTCGGGTAGAGTGCTTTACTGCATGAATTGATTCCGTTCTTTTCAAATGGTGAAAATGAGAGGTTAATAGGTTTTCCATCAAGATATAATACTGCTCTTCATACCAGTTATCTTTCGGATATGTATGAAGCCTTTGGGTCAATTGTATCTGCCTGGCGATTGGAGGGGTGATTTCATAGGTCTTTTCGAAAAACTCGATGGGCCGGCTGCGTTTGAACGGATCGGTTATCAATTGATAGGGAGAATCTCCCAACGATCGATAGATATCTTCGGCAAACCCTTTCTTAAAGAAGATGCAAAATGACTCCACCTGCTGATCTTCCTCGATGGTAATGGTGTACGGCCCATCATTGACCAGAAGATACCGTCCTTCCTCTACGCTGAAATAGCCTCTGCTTGTTTTGTAGTATGCCTTTCCGTTCGTGAAGGTCTTAATGGACAGTTGTCCGTCCCCTTCCCAATGAAACTTATCGCTCTTTGCCTGCAGAATATAATTAGAAGAGTTAGGTTGTTTCATACGATATTCTCCCTGATTCATTAATGTTTTTTAATTATACTAAATTATGGAATATCTTTCTTAGGATTTTGACAACTTTTGAAATAGACGTGATTAACTACAAGGATGCACCTGAGTGTTGGATTGTATCTTCTTATAAGGCTCAGGATGCCCTTAGTTACGTCAAATCGACATTACTAAGGGGTAAGGTTGTATTAGAGGTGAAAGGGCTAAATTAAGCAATCTAACGAAAAAGAGACCTGAAAATTCATGGGCAAATAGCATATGTTTCTCGGAAACGAAGGGGACGACACCAAACTGTGTTTAAACCATCGGTAAGACGACCACCCCTAGACCAGCATCCCATCCCTCACTTCTTCCTCCACTTTATTGGCCGATATTTCCTTTTTCAACATATACGTTAGCCCATCAGAACTTCTCTACTTATCCATTTTATGGATAAGTCTTTTATATATCCTCTTTTTTTCCTTCAATGATCGTCCGCTTCAAATGGAATAAAAAGGTAGTTCTCTAGTTTTATAACATAGTAGAAAGAGCATGATTCAAAGTAAGAATATGTAAAAATGATAAAGTTTACAAATTTGTATACATGTAAACAAAAACGTACACAATTGTACACAAAAAAGTATACATGTACACAAATAAGTACACATGTTGCTAATAAGGGATGTATACAATTATTGTATACAACGATACAAAAATGTGTACAAATCAACTCACTCTCCTTTGCTATAATCGATAGAAAAGTAGGATTGACCGGAGACGGGAAATTGTATACTCTGAGAGTAAGAGTTGAAATGTTTAGACAAATTCTTACTCATGAATGAAAGGATGATTTTAATGACGAATTCTCGCATTGCAGCCATTGATGTTGGTAATGATTCTTTAAAAGGTATTTTTGGGAAAATGGACGCTGAGGTAAATGTTCCGAACGTCATCGCAAGGGATGTTGAAGACCGTCCGATCATCGGTATCGAGGAGCTGGATACACAAGACCCACTAGACGGCATACATATCCGTGTCCACTCCCCTGCTCTCAAAGACAATAATGCAATTTACCGTGTCGGTAATCTTGCTACAAAGAGCAATAACTCGACTGAACTGGATCCTGGCAGCAGTAAATCAGAAGAAGATCAAACATTGGTCATGCTGTTTGCTTCTATCGCTCTGGATGCAGCTCGTAATGGATCAGATTTTAAAAAGAATAATAATGTAATAGAAGCAAACTACACGCTCGGAACAGGTCTTCCCCTACGTGAAGTAAAGGAAGGAAAAGATGTTGGATACCGTTCAAGATTACTAGGTTCGGTTCACCAGGTCGAGTTCCTTGTCACTCCACGCTATCAAGGTATCAAAGTAAATATTAAATTTGATGAAGTGAAGGTGTATCCTGAAGGATTTGCTGCTTTTATCAACCTGGTGATGGATAATAATTCAAATATCATCAACAAAGATTTGATTGATAAACGCATCTTGATTCAAGATATTGGTGGATTATCAACAGATATCGCGGTCATCAAAGATCGTAAAGTAGACGATGATAAAGCTCAAGGGTTTAACCTGGGTGTATCAGAATCACTTGAATTGATCCGTGAGGAAATCCGTTCAAGACATGGTATTGAGCTTGACAGCCGCCGTGATGTGGTCGAAATCATCACGAAGAAAAATGACCGCAATCATATTATGGTAAAAGGTAGTCGTACAAGCGTTCACGACATCGTGGACCGCATTATGCTTGAACTGGCTAAGAAGCAATACCGCCATCTTCGTAATATGTGGCAAAAGAATTCCCAAACGGAGATCTGTTACTTCATCGGTGGCGGCTCTAGCGTCCTTAAAGAGTATATCAAGACGCTTAACAATAATCTTGATGGGTACAATATCGACTTCTTTGAAGATGAGAAGGAAAGTATCTGGATGATGGCAAACGCTTACTACAAGCTGATTGCCGACTTCTCAAGAAAAACACAGAAGCAACAAGCCCCGAAAGAAGAACAAAAATTAGCGAAAACCAAATAGGGTGATGGTATGACTGAAAAAGGGATGTCGAGGGGACAGCCGATCACATTTCGGCTCCCTTCAGATACACCTGATCACGTATTAAAACATTTACAAAAGCTCAAAGAAAAAGAAAAACGAAATTTCTCCAGTAAAATTGCAGAGCTTGTCCTGAACGGGGTAAATGATACGATTTCCAAGCAGCGGGAAGCGATTACGATTCCCCTTCCAAAGGGATTGGACAAGTCCCAACGTGACTGGCTGAAGCATGAACACTCAGAAGCCCTGCTGGGGAGCATCGTGTACCAGTTGCTTTCAAACCCGGTTCGAACTGCCTCCCTTCTCGCTTCTCTAAGCAGTAATTCATTGGATATCAATGAAGCGCTTTATCTTCAGGAAGAAACGGCAGCTAGTCATGATACCTCACGGGAATGGTCCCTTGATCAAGTGATGGATGATTCACCTGAAGAAGTAGAGGACGAGCGTTCATACTCTACAGATGAAGAATTGGACAACTTTGACTGGGACAGTGCCATGAAACCCCAGGAAACTGTTAATGAAGATCCTAAAGAAGAATCGATGGACGACCTCTTAGGAGATTTTCTCGCCCAAATGAATAAATAAAGGAAGAACCTGAAGCTAGGCATAGAGCCTGATGCTTCAGGTTCTTTTTTATTTGACTCCACGGACTGTTGGAAAGAGCAATCCTATGATAGTTCATTTCAAAGCATATTTCCCCACTAAATACAACCATCTATTATAGTTGGAAACTGTAATCAATTTGTCTTATTTGAATTATTTTTTCTACTCAAAACCTGACAAGGTATATATCTCTAGGAGAGAAATGTTACAGATCCTTTAAAATAGATTAAAACATGTATAAAAAATGGCAGTTTATTTCAAATGATTCCCATGGACTAGTTTAGGGGAGGTGGAGATCGAGGTAAACACCGATTAAACAGAATAAAACATGGCACGTCAGTCATTGGCTACACCACTAAAGAGGAGAGATTGGATGAGTATTCAAAAAAGTAATGATAGCTCAAGTCTCGCAGAAGTCATTGATAGAATCCTGGATAAAGGAATCGTCATTGATGCATTCGCCAGGGTTTCCTTAGTAGGAATCGAGATTCTTACTATAGAAGCACGGGTGGTAATCGCTAGTGTCGATACGTGGTTACGGTATGCAGAAGCAGTTGGGCTTTTAAGAGACGAGGTCCAGGAAGAGGGTCTCGCCAAGCAGGAGAATGAAAGAGGGACCGCATTCAGCATATAAACAAGTAATTGAAATATAGTTTTACTACTTTAATAGAAAAGAGGATGAATATGTCAGAAGTGAAAAGTAGTCAACAGGTAGATGAAACGAAAAGCAATGATGAAAAGGAAGGACAATCCACTGAAAACAGACAATCCATGAATTACGCAATTATCGGCGGGGTGGTTGGAGCAGGAATCGGGTTACTTTCAAATCCCGGTACAGGAAAAAAAGTAGTGGACAGCCTAGGGAAATCAGATGTGATGAAAGCCGCAAGTAAAGAATTGCGAAGGTCAGCACAGGAATTCCTGACAGAGCAGGCCATCATCACCCTTAGACAATCCGCTACCGGATATATGAGCAGGCTGGAAGGTGGCTTACTGTCACCTAAGAAGAAAAAAGAAGAGGCATCGGAAAATTCTGATGGAAAAGTTGAAAAGAATGAAAATTCTTCGAATCAGTCAGAAGAATTAGAAGAGATCAAAGAAGAAAACAAGAATTTGAATGATCGTTTAGAACGAATTGAAGAAATGCTGAACAGTCTGGTGGATTCCAAGAAATAATCGCATCCCTGGAGGGGGCATTACATGAGTAAGCCTGTAAAAAAAGCAGTTGGGAAGATGGCTAAAAAAGCATACGAGCATGCTCCTGAGCCATTGAAAGAGAAAGTGAAAGACACTATGAAAGAAAAGGCGAAGGAAAAGTTTGTAGAGAGTGTGGAAGACGGGCTTCAATCAAAGGCGAACGAAGCATCAGAGAAGTTAGAGAACGCAAAAGAGAAAAATGCCAACAATGTTCATAACAAAGCAGAAGAAGCAAAGGAAAAAGTACAGGATGTCCTGCTTTCTGTACGAGAAAAGTTAGGAAACGCAAAGGAAGCAGGAGAAGAGTTTCAAAAGAAAATCTCTTCATCGAATGACAAACAAACAAAAATCAAAGGTGTGGGAAATATTAAAGGAGCAAGTGACATCAAGAGTTCCTTTAACATTAAGAGTTCCACCGAAATAAAAAGTTCGGAAAATATTAAATCATCAAAAGGCATTAAGACAATCTGTTCTTAGACACCGGAAGGAGAATAACAATTGGCTATTCAAAAGAGTAATAATAGTTCTAGTTTAGCAGAAGTCATCGACCGAATTCTAGACAAAGGAATCGTCATTGACGCATTTGCAAGAGTATCTGTTGTCGGAATTGAAATATTGACCGTTGAAGCAAGGGTCGTCATCGCCAGCGTCGATACATGGTTGCGTTATGCAGAGGCAGTAGGCCTCTTACGTGATGACGTCGAAGAAAACGGACTTGCTACACAGCAGAACGAAAGAAGCTCCCAGTTCAGCATCTAAAGGGAGTGCCAGCAAAAGAATATGAGTATGAAGGGGGCCTTTATTGGCACCCTCCCCTTCATCTACAGTAGGAGGCAGCTATGGTAATCAAAGAAATCATGAATAGTGTGACGGATTTCTTCAATGAACATGTAGCTCCGGTCCATAAGATCACGTCAGTGGAACTGACAGAGGACGAAGGCTGGAAACTGCAAGTGGAAGTGATTGAAGAAAAAGAATATATGAAGAAATATGCGAAAGACGAAATGCTTGGAACATATGATGTCATCCTCAATAAAGAAAAGGAAGTCACGTCATTTAAACGACGGGATATCCGTTACCGAAGTGCCATTGGACAGGAAATGTAGTGGATGAGCGAGTAGGAGGGAATTGTACGTGACGGTCTTAACAAAACGGATCAAAAAGGATAGCAGGGCATTAATTCAAGACGATGAAACGAAAGAATTGCTTTCGCGCTCATTGCAATACCTTAAAGCTGGATATCCTGTGCATTTCACAGGTCCTTCCGGGGCCGGGAAAACGTCTCTTGCACTAGCACTTGCGAAAAAGAGAAAAAGACCGGTGATGCTCATGCACGGTAATCACGAACTGAATAATAAAGACTTAATCGGTGATTTTACGGGTTATACAAGTAAAAAGGTCGTTGATCAATATGTCCGATCCGTTTATAAAAAGGACGAAAGCGTCACAGAGACATGGAGAGACGGACGTTTACTGGAAGCCGTCAAGAATGGTTATACCCTTGTATACGATGAATTTACACGATCACAGCCAACGACGAATAATATCTTCCTATCCATTTTGGAAGAAGGAATCATACCTTTGTATGGTTCAAAGCTGACAGAGCCTTTTATTAGAGTACATCCGGAATTTGCCATCATATTTACTAGTAATCCTGCAGAGTATGCGGGGGTTTATCAAACACAGGATGCTCTACTGGACCGGTTGATCACCATCAACGTAGATTACAAGGGAGCAGAACAAGAGGCGAAAATCGTATCAGAAAAAGCTAACTTGGTGATGAGTGAAGCTAGAGCGATCACTACCCTCATCTCAACATTACGCAATCATTGTACAAACGAAATGAACGGGCCGAGCTTGCGTGCTTCCTTAATGATTGCAAGACTCGCCATTGAATCAGACATTCCCATAGACGGTAAGGATACAGATTTTCAACGTCTATGTATTGATATAGCAGCACATAGTATAAGTCGATGTATCGACGGAGAAAACCCACAAGAACAAGCAGAAAAATTGATTATAGATGCATGCAAACGTATGAAGGTATCTGAGGAATAAAGGAGAGTTTTATGATGAGTCAGGAAGAAATGGGAATTTATATTTTTTGTGCCATACAAACCAATGAAGACGATCAATTTGGTTCGATTGAAATAGAAGGCGAAGAACGCGAGACGTTCACGATCAGATATAAAGACGCCGCCATGGTAGCGGCAGAAGTACCCATGAAAATTTATCATCCTAAGAAGCAGAATTTACTGATGCACCAGGGAGCTGTATCCCGGGTCATGGAACAAAAGGATACAGTCATCCCGATCAGCTTCGGAAATGTTTTTAAAACAAGGGACGATGTAGAAGCGCTGCTTGAAAATCTCTATCCACAGTTCGAAACTCTTTTCCCGGCCATTAAGGGAAAAATCGAGCTGGGCTTAAAGGTTATCGGTAAAAAGGAATGGCTTGAAGCCATGGTAAAGGATAACCCGCAGGTGGAAAAAATGGCCTCAGCCGTTAAAGGGAAATCAGAATCGGCAGCGTATTATGACCGGATTCAGCTTGGCGGAATGGCTCAGAAGCTATTTGCTTCCCTGCAAAGTGAGATTAAGCAAGAAGTCTATGCACCCCTTGAGGAATCAGCCGTGTCAGCAAAGGCAAATGATCCTTCAAGTGAGAAAATGCTTCTCAATGCTTCTTTCTTAATTGATCGGGATCAGGAAGAATTGTTTGATCAAAAGGTGAACGAAGCGCATGAAAAGTGGAAGGATAAGGTCGAATTTAATTACAGCGGCCCTTGGCCGGCTTACAACTTTGTCAACATACGCTTGAAGGTTGAAGAAGGCTGATGATTCATAAATTGGTGAGCGCACCAATTAATGTAGTCATAAAAGTCGCAGAAAAGATCAAAGAAGAAGCCGACAAAGAATTATACGACCTTCCTACCATTCAACAAAAATTGATTCAGCTTCAAATGATGTATGAATTAGGAGAAATTCCTGAGGAAGCATTCCAGGAAAAAGAAGATGAGCTCTTAACTAGGTATGAAATCGCGAAACAGATGGAAATGGAGCAATGGGAAGAACTAACGAAAAAGAAACAAGGGTGATCAGATGAGCGATTTAATTTATTTATACGGCTTAATCCCGACAAAGGAAGCAAATAAAGAAGCCCTTCCTTCCATGAAAGGATTCGATGGAGAAGGAGAACTGTATACGATTGAAATCGGTGACGTGACAGCAATTGTTTGTGACTTGCCAACTGATGAATACTCAGAAGAGAACATTAAGGAAAAAGTCGATAACGACATGGACTGGCTTCAGGAAAAGGCGTTCCATCATCACGAAACGGTATTGATGGTTTCAAAGTTGTATACCATCATCCCCTTGAAGTTCTGTACATTATACAAAAACGAGGATAGCCTCAAGTCCACGATAGAAGGCAATCGAAATAAGCTGGAAACGACCTTTGAACAGTTGGATGGCAACGAAGAGTGGAACGTCAAGATCTACTGTGACGATAAGCTGCTGAAGGAGCAAGTAAGTGAAAGCAACCCATCCATCGAAGCCAAAAGGAAAGAAATCAGCGAATTACCAAAGGGCAGGCAGTTCTTTGAAAAGAAAAAAATCGATCAGCTGATTGATCGGGAACTTGAAAATGAGAAGAACCGACTTTGTGAAGAAGTTCATGAAAAGCTGAAAGAACATGCCCTCCAAGGGAATGTCAAAAAAAATTGGAGTAAGGATGTCACCGGCCGAAAGGAACATATGGCTTGGAATAGTGTATTCCTCCTTCCTTTATCCAAGGTGGATGAATTTGTAGAGGAAATTAAGCAATATGAAGAAGAACTGGGACACGCTGGTTGGAAAATTGAAGCATCGGGCCCTTGGCCACCCTATCATTTTTCTAGTTTTTCTTAATCACAAAATAAGGAATGAGAAATATGACAGTCAGAGAATCGATCGAGAACAAAGATATAGCCCTAATTGATATTTTAGATGTCATTCTCGATAAAGGTGTGGCGATCAAGGGAGATTTGATTATATCCATTGCCGGGGTCGACCTCGTTTATCTGGATTTACGAGTGCTGATCTCCTCAGTAGAAACGTTGGTTCAACATAAACAAGGAACGCGAAAAACAGTAACATCCGATCAATTCGATAAAGAAAGGGAGGGATTGATTCATGCAACAGGCCAGCGGGACAAATGGGCGAATTAATTTCGACCCGGAAAAAGCAGAACAAGGATTGGCACAGCTTGTGTTGACTGTTGTAGAACTATTAAGGCAAATCGTCGAGAGACATGCGATGCGCCGTGTAGAAGGCGGCACGTTAACAGATGAACAAGTGGAGAATCTAGGCATAGCGCTAATGAACTTAGAAGAAAAAATGGAAGAATTGAAAGAGGTATTTGGTCTTGATGCAGAAGACTTGAATATAGATCTTGGTCCTTTAGGGAGTTTAATGTAATGCCGATTAGGGAGGTTACATGATGGGTATGGAGCATCCGGTACAATCCAACACAATCGTGGATGTATTAGAAAAGATTTTAGATAAAGGAGTTGTCGTGGCAGGAGATATCACGGTGGGAATCGCCGATGTCGAGCTGCTTACGATCAAGATCCGCTTAATCGTTGCTTCTGTGGATAAAGCAAAAGAAATAGGCATGGACTGGTGGGAAAATGATCCCTATTTAAGTTCCAAAGCCGCAGATAACAACACGAGAGCACTGGAAGAGGAAAATAAGAAATTGCAGGAACGACTGGAATCACTTGAAAAGAAACTGGATACGAACCGTCTTAATACGGCGGAAAAAACTAACTAATTGGAGGTTTTACCGATGGCAGAAAAAAATAATACACAAAACACAACAATTGAGAATCAAGGACAGGAAAAGAATTCAACGAATGAGAACAAGACAAGAAGAAGTGGCCCGATCAAGAGAACTGTAGCTGGAAGTCTGTTGGGAGCGACTGTAGGATATCTGGCAACACCTGAAAATGGGAAAAAACTATTAGATCGTATTGACCAAGAGAAATTAAAAAGTAAGAGCTTGGATTTCGGGAAAGCAGCAAAAGAAAAATCCAGAAAAGCCGCTGTGTCACTAAAATCATCAACAGCCAACCTGTTTAAGCGTGATAAAAAGGAAGAAGCATCTGAAGACACGGAAACGTCCGTAAATTCAACAGAAACGAACAGCCAAGAGGAAGAGTCGAACCAGGACTATGACTCCCTTAAACAGGAAAATGAAGAATTACAGAACCGTCTGCAGGAATTAGAAGAGAAAATGAATCAAATTGCCGCAGCACGTGAAGATGAAAGCGATGAAGAGGAAGACGATGAAGAAGACGAAGATACTGATGAAGATGAAAAAGCAGAAAACGAAGAAGATGAAAATGAAAGCGAAGATGAGGAAGAAGCTTCTGGCAAGAAGAAATCAAATGCTAAATCAGGTTCAAAGGGAAAGAAGCGTTCTACTCGCAAATCTTCAGCTAAAAGTAAAAAATCTGCAAAAAAAGATGAAGATAAAGACAAAGATCAAGAGGAAGATACAACACTATCTACCGAAGACGATACAGTAGCATAACGATAAAGGAGATGTGAAAATGAGTGTAGAATCAGGTACAGGAAAGGACAGCATCTTAGAATTTTTTGTACAGGCATCAAACAAACATGACTTTTCATTAGACATCACGTTAAACGTCAAGGGAGCCGTCATAACGGGTACCCTCGTCTCCGCAAAGGAATACTTCGATTCATTGAGTGAAACCTTTGAGGATGGCAGTGACGTGGCTCAGAAGCTGAGTGAGGAGCTAGCGAGAGCCGGAGAATCTGTAGAAGAAGACCAAAGTGCTGAAGCCCACTTTATTCATCTGAAGAATACAAAGGTGTATTGCGGCGACAGCAAACCGACCCCTTCAAAAGGGAAGATCATGTGGCGAGGGAAAATAAGCGAGGTCGATGGGTTCTTCTTAGGAAAGATTGCAGAATCGAAAAGTAGTAAATAATACAAAAAAGCAGCCGGTCCCGGTTGCTTTTTTGTATGTAAGTACCTCGGGAAGGATTTATTTCCCGGGGAGGAAGTGACGTCTTTCGACGAATATCTTCTCCTGTGATGGATGGAATAGCTGATGGGACTTCTCTAGCTCTTTGAAACGTTTAGAATCCGTGCGAGGTTCCTTGTTTCATGGTAAAGAAGTTCTTCGACCCGACGGATGCTCTCGTGCAGATCCATGGGTCCAATTGCGATGGAATGACAACTTGTAAAGTCTTCGTATAAATGTTGATACCCTTCTCCTAAGCTCCCTGCAATAAGAGATACGGGAGTGTGATGCAGTTTTGCGCTGGTTGCAATATAGGAAGGGAGTTTACCAAACAATGTCTGATTATCACTCTGTCCTTCACCAGTTAGAATCCAATCAGCATCCTGAATGGCAAGGGAAAGATTAGAAGCTTCTGCAACCAACTTTGCGCCGGATTCTATTTTTCCATTTAAATGCAAAAAGGCAAATCCGAGTCCTCCTGCTGCTCCGGCTCCTATCGAGTCCCGAAAATTCGTTCCTCTTTCTTCATGAAGCAATTGGCTAAAGTGAAAAAGCTGTTGATCAAGTATTTTCACCTGCTCTTTCGTGGCGCCTTTTTGGGGGCCGAATACAGTTGAGGCGCCTGTTTCCCCGCATAGAGGGTTTTCAACGTCTGATGCAATGTGAAAGGCACACTCTTTCACTGCGGGGTGAAGGTTACTCCAATCGACTTTGGAGATTGATCCAAGATTATTCCCAAACGCCCCGACAGGAATGCCCTCTTCATCTAAGAAGGTAACTCCGAGTGATTGGAGCATACCGAACCCTCCATCATTAGTAGAACTCCCTCCAAGGGCGATAATGAAGTCTCGAAAGCCCCTTTCAACAGCTGATATAATGACTTCCCCGATGCCCCTTGACGTCGTGTGGAAGGGATTTCGTTTTCCCGTTGGGACCATGTGTAAACCTGCAATGGATGCTATTTCAATGACAGCCGTCTTTTGATCTCCTAATACTCCGTACTCAGTAGGGATTTTCACACCTAAGGGTCCAGTTGCAATTGTTTTTACTTTTTTTCCTTCCGTAGCGTAAATTAAGGTTTCAAGTGTCCCTTCACCACCATCTGCCATGGGGATGACGTTCGTTTGAAAACTTGAAGATACATCCAGAAACGCTTTTTCCATAATGGTCCCAACCTCGATTGAGCTTAAACATCCTTTAAATGAATCGGGTGCAATCACAATTTTCATAGAGGCTCCTTATTTTACATTATTTTAGAGTGTACGATCTAATTAACCGTATTCCCTTCATTCTAGCATATGTTTTCTTTCCCACTATTCGGGTAAAGAATACTATACAAAGGAGGTTACCTTCATGAAACGTTTAATTGGAAGACTGATCAAATGGGGACCTGTCATTTACCCGATTTATAAGAAGTATCGGAATAAAAGAAGACATAAGAAATCGATGACGTATTAAGAGGGCAGCCTGCATGGGCTGTTTTTTTGTGTCTTCTAGCACAAATTAAAAACCCCTGGGATCCCAGGGGTTTCAGTATTCTTAATGAGATGTTTTTCTCATTCCTCTTAGAAGTAAGCTTAATAGGAATACGAAGATGATCGCTCCCAATAATGCCGGGATGATAGCGATTCCTGCAAGGGACGGTCCGAAACTTCCAAGAAGTTCCCCGCCGATCCAGGCACCGATGATACCTGCAATGATGTTTCCGATGATTCCACCAGGAACGTTTTTACCTAAAATGAGGCCAGCTAACCAACCGATGATTCCACCAACAATTAAGTACAAAATAATACCCATTTTTTCTTACCTCCATGTAATGTTTTTGTGTTGTTATAAGGTAATTTCCCCATTTTCCAAAAGTCAAAACCTAATATGTTGTCACTTGAAAAATTTTCTGCAGGATATACATGACATACTTAACAGCAGGCAACTTATCCTGATATTTTTCATAGTCAACGGTGTATGTTCCGTTTTTGTTATTCCAAATACGGTTGAAATAGTCGTCGACTTCGGTCATGGTTTTGCTGTCTGAAGAGGCCGTCAGTTTCAGGTTTTCTTCCAGGTTATAATCATCCAGGTTTCGGGATGTATAATTGCCCGATCCCCCGATCACGGTACTTTGCTTTTTCCCTTTTACATAAATGAATTTCGTATGATACTGCTCTTTATTCGTGTTATACCATCTGATGGTGATATGTTCGTTCTCCAGCTTATGAAGCTCGGCCGCAATGGGCAGGTTAGGAAGTCCGATTTTTTCCTGTCCAAAGGCGTTCTGGTTCGGGTCAAGGACTAATCGTATGTCCACTTCACGTTCTGCCGCGTCTTCAATCGCGTCGATGATGTCCCGGTCCGCCAGGTAGAACATCCCAATCCAGACCTCATCTCCTTTTTTCGCATCATCCAGTGCCTTTACCACGCCTTTTTGAATTTCCCTTTCCGTCAGGATCTGTGCGTTCACGGATGTTTCACCGGGAGGCAAGGCTTTGACCGAGTCATTTACCTTCTCTTCTGTAGGGAAAGCATCAAGATTCCCACCTGAAAAATCCGCTACGGCTTTTTCGGCTTTGACCATATCTTTGATGATGTCCCCTTTAACCTTAAAAGCGATATTCGAGTGAAAGCCGCTGGCATCATGGGGGTTGGCGGATAGGATGAGACCCGAATCCTCCGATATGACGACTTTTCGGTGATTGGCTTTTACGTTCAATAGTTTCAAATACGATCTCATCGTGACCTTCGGGGCAGAAGGGGCCATCGGGTTAGGCAGCCAGCCGTAGCCATCCTGACCGAACCATCCTAATGCGGTCCTCCATACACCGGAATAGATGAGGTTTGGATCTCGGAGACGGTTCAAATCGGTAAAGATCACTTCAGCTCCCAGCTTTTCCAACGGTTCAATTTGTTTCGCTTGATGTGAACCGTAAGTCGTGTTGACGACGTCACTGATAAAGACCACTTTCAGGTCGGGCTTTTTTTTCATCTGTTCTTGAATCTTTCTGGATAATGTTTCACTGATCTTGGGATAATCACGGTCCCCCTTTGTATAGCCATTTACTAAGAATAAGTCCAAAATAAGAAAATCATCTGCTTCTTCAATGGTTTGATATACATTATCAAAGATCGATTGATCATATCGTTCTTTCCCATCCTTCTGATAGGTGAGGTCGTATAAGAATTCTACGTCATCCTCCGGTATGGTATAAGTGTCGCTTGCGTAAGAGATTCCAGGTGGTAAAGGCTTGATGCGGTTGTAAATCATCACCACTGTCAGGATCAGGATGATGGCTCCCCAAACCCACCATTTTTTCTTCTTATACCACTTGTTCTTTTTCTTCAAATGAATTCCCCTGTTCTACTGTTTTTTCTTACTATACCCTTAATGGCATGAGGGGAATCCACATTGATGGAGACCCGGTGGAAAAGTCCAAAAAAAATCCAGGCAGAAATATCTGCCTGGACCCCGTTCCTACGATTGATGAACATGTCTGCGATATAAAAGCAAGAGTAAGAGAGACCCCGTCATGAGTCCGATCAGAACCAGGAAAGTGTTCTGAAAGGAGCTTATCGGGAAATCTGCTCCTCCCATTTCCACGATGATTCCGCCAAGGACAGAACCGGATGCGCTCCCGACATAGTGGATCAGCTGCTTCATCCCGATACCCGAGGCAGTCAATTCCCTGCTCATGACACGGGACACTTCGTTTGTCGAGCTTGAAGAAAGACTGGAAAATCCGAAGCTTGTAAACATATAGGCTAACATGATCATATACTCACTGTGGGGTGATAATAGATAAAAAAGGACAGTCGAAACGATGAGAAGAATATGAGCGAGAAACATCACCCTGATATTCCCATATCGGTCAATCAGTCTTCCTACAAATATGGCTGCGACTGCAGACAGCATAGCTCCAGGGAAAATGATGAATCCGACAGCCGTCGGGTTTTTGCCGAATACATGCTGAAGCATGAGGGGCATGACGATCAAAATGGCGAAATGGGTGACAAACCCAAGGAAACTCATATATAGAATTTGCCTGTAGCCTTTATCCCGAATCAAGCTGGGCTGAATAAAGGGAATCTCAATCTTATGAATCCGAATCCATAATCCACCGAAGAACACGACTGCACCCGCGAAATAGTACCAATGGAACATAGATATAAAAAGGAGGGAAAAAGAATCGTCTTTGTATGTGAAGGAGATGCTTGAGCATGTTGTTCACCAGTCATTTTTGACCACCTCCATGATAGATATTGATGCTCGAAGTAATATACCATAAACCAAGATGTACTGAAAATGAATGTGCCTTCGTTCGGGTGGGCTTGTGCAAGTTTAAGATTTTGGAAATGGTCTATTATATAAAGAGAATCTGTTAGGGGGATAAGTATGTCAAATCTTACGATAAAAGCGTTTGTGTTCGATGCATATGGGACCTTATTCGATGTCCATTCCGTTATTGAAAAATGTAATGAACTCTTTCCGGATAAAGGGGAGGAAATCAGTCAGGTGTGGCGTCAGAAACAATTGGAATATAGCTTTCTCCGTCAGCTGATGGGAACATATACGACATTTTACTCTATCACGAGGGATGCCCTGCATTACGCTTGTGTACAGGTAGGGGTGGATCTCACTGATGACAAAGAGAAGGAGTTATTGGATGCTTATCAGGAATTGACTCATTATGAGGAAGTTGGGGGTGTACTCGGGGAACTGAAATCTTATCAAACCGCCATCTTTTCAAATGGCTCCCTTGATATGCTCTCACCACTGGTGGAGCAGTCATCATTCGGGCACCTGCTGGATGAGGTATTGACTGTGGATGAAGTCAAACAGTTCAAGCCTACCCCGATGGCTTATCAGCTTGTCCTTAAGAAGCTTGGCGTCAAAAGGGAAGAGGTTTTGTTTATGTCTTCAAATCCGTGGGATATTGCTGGAGCCGCCAACTTTGGGTTCCATACGGCATGGATCAACCGCGGGGATAAGGTGATGGATGAACTGGGTGTAAAACCCGATTTTGTCTATCGTGACCTGAATGGAATACTTGAGCATAAGAGCTAGGATCAAGAGGCTGATCTTCTTACGTCGTGAGAGACGTTAGAAGATCAGCTTTTCCTTTTCTCGTCGGTTCCGGGGGACTTCAAAAATCTTCCCACTCCCTTTCCGTTAAAATTCATTGTATAGTACAGGTAGATCATTAGACTTGTTTCCTATCTTTTTTGAAAGGAATACGAAACCTGAATATAGAAGACTACTACATACTGATTGGGGAGGAAGATCATGACTGAAAAGCTGATTCCGGTATCCGGCGTAGAAGTGGACTCTAAAACTAAATGTAAGCATTATCGAACACCAAAGGATATCATCGCCATTAAATTCAAATGCTGTAACACCTATTATCCTTGCCACTCATGTCACGAAGAAGTGGCGGAGCATGATCCCATTCTCTGGTCGCCGGAAGAGTGGAATACGAAAGCGATTCTGTGCGGAGAATGCCATAACGAGTTAACGATTTTACAATATATGAATTGTCAATCGGTTTGCCCCCATTGTCAGTCCGCTTTTAATCCCGGGTGCCAGACCCATTACCACCTGTACTTTGAAGGGTGAATGACCGCAATGTTTCACGTGAAACGAAGGAGATGTTGAAATGGAAAAGGCGACGTTTGCAGGAGGCTGTTTCTGGTGTATGGTGGAACCCTTTGAGAATCAGGAAGGAATCGAAGAGGTCATCTCCGGTTATACAGGTGGGAACACGCCTGATCCAACCTATAAAGAAGTGACGTCAGGGGAAACCGGTCATTATGAAGCAGTGCAGATACTATTTGATCCTGCCTTGTTTTCGTATGAGAAACTCCTGGATTTTTACTGGAGACAAATCGATCCCACCGATTCTGAAGGACAATTCAAAGATCGGGGAAGCTCATATCGGACAGCGATCTTTTATCACAATGAGAATCAAAAAAATCTTGCCGTGAACTCTAAAAAAGAATTTGAGAAGAGTGGACGGTTTGCAGACCCTATTGTGACAGAAATCCTCCCCGCCAGGGAGTTTTATCCTGCGGAAGACTATCATCAGGATTTCTACAAGAAAAACGCTTTCCGTTATGCGCTATACAAACGCAGCAGAGAGGATTTCCGGAAGAAATATTGGCCTAAGGATCGATCCTATTTAAAAGGGCAGCTAACAGAGATGCAATATTTCATCACTCAGGAAAATGGGACGGAACCACCATATGAAAATGAATTCTGGGATAACACGAGAGAAGGAATATACGTGGATATTGTGTCAGGGGAACCCCTTTTCACGTCAAAAGACCAATATGACAGTGGCTGCGGATGGCCCAGCTTTACAAAGCCGGTCATGGACGCAAGCGTCAGCGAACGATACGATCTCTCCCATCGCTCAACCCGGGTGGAGGTCAGGAGCAGGGAAGCGGACTCCCATCTTGGCCATGTCTTTCCGGATGGCCCGGGTCCCAAAGGACTTCGATACTGTATCAACTCTGCAGCTTTGCGGTTTATTCCTAAAGAAAAGCTTGAAGAGGAAGGATACGGTGATTTTTTGTTATTGTTTCATAGTAAATAAGAACATGCCGGCAGCGTATGCCGACATGTCTTTTTATCTTTCTACCTTCTCTTCGACCTTTTCCCAAAGATTTTCTATGCCTTGTACCCGCTTGATGGCTGTGATGGTCCCTTGATGCAGGCCCTCATGCCAATTCGTAAAGGAGAGGACTTCCGCTAACGTGGTAAACGTAGTGTTTTCACCCAGGACAAACGGTTTCTCTCCCAATTCATCCAAGCGTCCCGAGAATGCTTCTTTCATCCGTCGGGGCTGGTCCTCCAACTTTTCCCGAAGCTCACTAAGTGCAGGGGGAGTGAGACCGTTCCAGGTATGGGGACTGGTATGAAAGCCGAACAGCTTCCCGTATTCAGACGGAAGGGATTTACGATCGTTTTCTCCGACAAAAGAGAATAACAGGTTTTCCTGGGATAACAGGATATGCCCCAGATTCCACCGGATCGAATTTTTAAACCCTTTAGGAACTTCATCCGCCTGTTGTTCGGTTGTGGCATCCAGTGCAGCGAGTGTGCGCATCCGGATGAACTCCAATTGTTGAAACAGCATATGTTCTTTCATTTTTGTATTCCTTCCAATCGTGTTCTCCATTTATACATTCGGGATTGGGTGGGGGATTCCTCCTACAAAAAAGCACAGCCGGAAGCAGACGGTGTACGACTTCTTCCGGTTGTGCTGTATCTATGACGGATGTTGTTACTGTTGCGGCCGGTTTTTCTTGGCGTTTTCCTGCCCGGTTGTGAATTCGACTAATTCGGAACTTGTGCGATTTCCTCTTTTTGCATTCGTGTTGCTTTGAGCATTGCGGTTTCCTTTTTTCGTGCGTCCCATTCAGAATCCCTCCCTAAATAGTCAAGCATTTATAGTTTAAGGAATTACGCAGGAAATATTCTTCTGTATCATGCGACAAAATATGTCAGATACCTTGGTTTTTCAGTTTATTTCCCAGGCTATATTCGACAAAAAACCTCATGTTTTCTAGAGGTCCGTCCCTCTTTCATTTACTTCTAAACGGGTGAGGGGTTTCTTGGCAGGGCCTTCGATGACGTCTCCGTCAATGGAGAAGCGTGAGCCGTGACAAGGGCAGTCCCAGGTATGGTCTCCATGATTCCACTCGGTTTCGCAGCCGAGATGGGTACAGGTTGTGTCCACGACATGCAGTTTTCCCGTTTCATCCCGGAATCCTCCACATCGGCGTCCGTTCACATTGACGACATCGCCTTCCCCTTTCTCAAGATCCTGGGCTTTTTTAGACGGGATTTGCAGTTTTCCTTTAATGAGCTCACCGGCTACATTGAGATTCTCTTTGAAAAAATGCTTGATACTTGGGTCGGCGACAAACCTCGAAGGTGAGTAGATATCTGCATAGATGTGATGATTTCCTAAAATCTGATCAGAAAGGATCTGGCCGGCTAGAGTACCGGAAGTCATTCCCCACTTATTAAAGCCCGTTGCCACAAAAATCGCGGGGTGCTTTTCCGTCAGCTTTCCGATATAAGGCACTTTATCAAGGGTGATCAAATCCTGTGCAGACCAGCGATACCTTACTTCATCTACCCCGACAACCTCTTCCCCAAATTCCTCTAGTGCCCTGTAGTGGTCCATCGTATCTTTTCCTTGCCCCGTCTTATGTTTATCCCCGCCGATCAGGATGAGTTTTTCCCCGTTTTCATCCTCTTCATAGCGCAGGGAACGGATCGGATCTTCTGCACTTATATACATGCCTCCCGGATAATCTTTCTTGGCTTTCACCCCGATGATGTACGAGCGTTCTGCATGCATTTTCGTGAAATAAAACCCCATGCCATCATAAAAGGGGAAGTGTGAGCAGGTGACGACGAATTCACTATCGAGATGATAACCGTCAGAAGTGACAACCTGAGTGCTGTCTCCTTCATTGATGGTCTTGGCAGGGGTTCCTTCAAAGATTTGGCCGCCCAACCCCGTATAAGAATCGATTAGGGATTTTAAATATTTCAATGGATGGAATTGCCCCTGTTTTTTCATCACGACGGCCTTTTTGATATCCAGGTCGAGAGGGATATCTTCTTTGAGCTCGCCGGTTATATCCAACTTCTGATACGCTTTATATTCCTTTTCGATCTTCTCTGCATATTGGTCTGTCGTTGCATACACATATGCGTCTTCTTCTGAAAAATGACAGTCGATGTTTTCTTTTTCAATGGTGTCCTTGATAAACTGAATAGCTTTGGTTTGGGACAGAAAATACTTCCTTGCGAACTCTTCCCCGAAATGCTGGATGAGTTCATCATAAATCAACCCGTGCTGTGCGGAAATTTTGGCCGTAGTATGGCCTGTCGTGCCGTTCAATAGATGGTCAGCCTCAATGAGGGCAACCTTCTTCCCGCCTTTTGCCAACAGGTAAGCGGTCGTGATTCCTGCTATCCCGCCTCCGACAACGGTCACGTCCACTTTAATATTTTGATCCAGCTTTTTAAATAGGGGGAGTTTAGTCGTTTCTCTCCAGTAGGGTTCCGGCGTGTTGGAGAATGCATTGTGTTGGTATGTATCCATATGAACGCTCCTTTAGCTTTCTATTCCTTACCATTCTCTCCCGATTTGAAGAAAAAATAAGTGTGAAAAGAGAAAAAAGAGACTGCCCCGGTGATGGAGTCAGTCTCGTGAAGCGTTATGACTTAAGAATTTTGAAGGATGGAACCGTATTTCTCAGCAGAATCAACCGTCTGCTTTAATAGCATAGAGATGGTCACAGGGCCGACTCCGCCTGGAACAGGGGTGATGGCACTGGCCTTTTCATAGCATGCTTCATAATCAATGTCCCCGACATTCCCTTTGTTATAGCCGGCATCAAGTACGACAGCACCTTCTTTTACCCATTCCCCTTGAATGAAGTTCGGTTTGCCGACAGCTGCCACGACAATATCGGCAGTAGTGATAAGGTCAGGCAGATTTTCTGTATAGGAATGACATGTCGTCACGGTAGCGTTACGGTTCAATAACATCATGGAAACGGGTTTGCCCAGGATCGGACTCCTTCCAACCACGACGGCGTGTTTCCCTTCAAGGGAGACTCCGTAGTAATCGATGATGCCCATGATGGCTGCCGGGGTGCAAGATGGAAATTCACCGAAACCCAATGAATTTTGACCGAAGCCGAGGCTCGTGACCCCGTCCACATCCTTTTCAATGGAAATCGCTTCAAAGGCGGCACGTTCGTCGATATGATGGGGAACGGGGTGCTGTAAGAGAATCCCATGTACGGAAGAGTCAGCATTCAGCTCCCCGATCACGTCAAGCAGTTCTTCTGTTGTCGTTTCTTTAGGAAGGTGGATGCGTCTTGATTCCATTCCGATCTTCGCACAGGCATTTCCCTTCATCTTGACGTACGTGGCCGAAGATGGATCATCCCCAACGAGCACCGTTGCAAGACACGGAGTGATTCCGTTCTCTTTTAGTGCAGCTACTCTTGATTTCAGGCTTTCCTTAATTTCAGATGCAACAAGTTTCCCGTCTAATACTAGTGGTTCCACTGCAATCCCTCCTGATTATAGTAAAAAAAGACAAGGGTATCCCCTTGCCTTCTGCCCAGGCGAACGGCTAATGGCTCATGTTTGTAAAAGTCGCAGCTCCCTTGTGGTTGATTCCACATTTTCGCCAGTCACTGCTCTAATTATCTTCAAACCCATTGTAACACGAATATAAATTATATTTCCAGTATTAATGTTCGTGTTTTTATCAAAATACATCAAAAGACTGAGAGTGTGCTACTTCTAATTTTCTATAATGTTCAACTTCGTATAGACGATTTTTTCCCTTTAAAAATTTCATACACTGTGAGTAACAAGAGAAATGAAAGGGGTATGAATATGTTTGAACATAAAGTCGTCATGATAACGGGTGCTTCAAAAGGACTGGGGAAGGCATTGGCCATGAAGTTTGCTGAACAGGGAGCCAAGGTGGCCATCTGTGCAAGAAACGCCGGTCCACTAAAGGAAGTTGAGGAAAAACTGAGGGCAATGGGAGCTGAAGTGGTGGCTTGTGAGGCAGATGTTTCAAATGCACGGGATGTGGATCGCTTCGTGTCGGTAACGGAAGAAGTGTGGGGAAGCGTGGACGTTCTGATAAATAATGCTTCTGTGTTTGGACCGGGACCACGCCTGTTGGCAGATTATCCAGAGGAAGAGTTTATGGAGGTGCTCAGGATCAATACGTTAAACCCATTCTTAGTAACCAAACGGGTTCTTCCCGGTATGATCAGCAAGGGGGCGGGGTCCGTCATTAATTTAACTTCAGAAGCGGGCCAAACAGGTTTCGGGGAATGGGGGGCGTATGGTATTTCAAAATTCGCGGTGGAAGGAATGACTCAGACGTGGGCTGACGAGCTGGATGGGACAGGGGTGCGGGTGAACATGGTGGATCCGGGTGAGATGGACACGGAAATGCACGACAAGGCTGTACCCCAATGTGATTATCCCCTTGCCAATCCACACGATCACCTTGATATCTTTCTTTACCTCGCATCTGATGCTTCGAAAAAGGAAAACGGTAAGAGATTTGAAGCACAGGAGTTTCAAGTGGAAGCGAGGGAGGAGGCATGAATGAACGTTCCTTTCACATCCCCCCTCGTTTGAACGCGACGACACCCATCGAACTTCAGGGGTTTGAGAGGGATGACGTGAAGCTGATGGTGCTGAACCGTGAGAACGGCAAGTGTGAGCATACTGTATTTAAAAGCCTGCCTGACTATTTAAATGAGGGGGATGTGCTTGTTTTTAATAACAGCAGAACCCTTCCCGCTTCACTCAAAGGGAAACAGGGAAACCGGAATGTCCTCGTTCGCCTTTCCCGAAAAAGAGGCGGAAACACATGGGATGCCCTCATCCTTGGAGACTTCCATCAAGCGGGGGAACCGATTGATTTCCCAGGAGGAGTTTCAGGATGCATAAAGGGTCAAGGAAGTGAAAGCCCGCTTGTACAGGTGGAGTTCAACAAGGGTGGGAGTGAACTGATGGATTTCATTTTCAAATTCGGTGAGCCCATCCGTTATGAATACATCCAGGAGCCCTGGCCCCTGGATTATTACCAGAATGTCTATGGATCGGTGCCGGGGTCCGTTGAAATGGCTTCTGCCGGAAGGGCTTTTACATGGCGGCTGTTACAATCCTTAAAGGAGAAAGGAGTCGGCATTCCGTTCATCCAGCTCCACGCAGGCTTGAGTTACTATGGAAATGATCGCTGGCCGATGCCAGAGCACCATCCTGAAGACTATCAGGTGAGTTCAGGAGCGGTGGAAGAGATCCTCCACGCAAAGGATCGGGGGAAGAGGGTCATCGCAGTAGGGACGACGGTGGTGCGGGCACTTGAGACGGTCATGACTCAGTATGGGCAGCTGCGGCCTGCTGAAGGTGTCACAAATCTGTATATATCCGGCGATACACCCCTCCAAATCGTAGACGGCCTCATTACGGGGCTTCACGAACCGGAAGCGAGTCATTTGAATCTCTTAAAGGCGTTCATGTCAGAGGACAAATTGCGGCATGCCTACCAAACGGCCCTGGCAAAAAACTATAAATGGCATGAATTCGGGGATATGAATATCATTTTGTAAGGAGAATGGATATGAGACTTCATCATATAGGGATGAATGTAAAGAGCCTGGAGAGGTCGAAGGAATTTTACCAATTCCACTTTGGGTTTGAAGAAGAAATGATTTTTGAGTGGGGATGTGAGAACATCCTGTTTTTGAAAAAGGGGGATTGCCGGTTGGAGCTCATAGAGGAATCTGGAGAAGGTGAGGGCTCAACTTGTGCATTCCTTCATATAGCATTGGAAGCAAACGACCTTGAAAAGGAAGTTGGATTCGTAAAGGAAAAGGGGTTAATGCCTGTCGAAGGCCCCCTTCTTCTTGAAAATGGATGGAGAGTGGCTTTTTTCTTTGGGCCCGATGGTGAAATCATTGAGTTGATTGAAGAGTAGAGGGCGGTTTATCCCCACCAAACCCATAGGCTTTATGAAATTTTTTTGTCCGGCTTTCTGTGATACAGTTATCCGGGTAATAAATGAACTAACTATGGTGTAGGAAGGGATTTTCATGAATAAAGAAAAGAGTTTACGCTGGTCGTTTTTCTTTGTGGGACTGCTCGTGCTGTCGTTTGGCATCAGCTTGACGATCAAGGGGAAAGACCTTGGAATCGGACCTTGGGATGTATTCCATTATGGGTTATTCAAGCAACTGGGTCTGACGATCGGGACGTGGTCCATCATTGTGGGCTTCATCATCCTGTTTGTGACGGGTGTTGGGACCAGGTCATTTCCTAAATCCGGTGCTTTTATCAATATGCTGTTAATTGGTATTTTCATAGATGTATTCAATTTTATACTGCCTGATCCTCATTCGCTCGTGGCTCAAACCATCGTGTTTGCCATTGGGATCGTGGTGATCGGGTATGGAATCGGTCTGTACGTATCAGCGGACCTCGGAGCGGGGCCGCGGGATAGTCTCATGCT
Organism: Bacillus sp. es.034; assembly: GCF_002563655.1. Lineage (GTDB taxonomy): Bacteria > Bacillota > Bacilli > Bacillales > Bacillaceae_B > Rossellomorea. The sequence continues at coordinate 927,887 of NZ_PDIY01000001.1, forward strand.
GCTGGTCGTTGAGAAAACCGGTTGGAAAGTTCAATGGGTTCGGAATGGAATGGAAATCATCGTGTTCTTCTTCGGGTGGTTATTGGGTGGTCCTGTCGGGATCGGTACCGTGATCATCGCATTGGGACTCGGTTCCATCGTAGGGTTTTCATTGCCTCAAAGCAAAAAGCTGCTTCACTCTCTCATTGCAAGACAGATGACAAAACGAGACAATCCTTTAGCAAGCTAAGGGTTGTCTTTTTTTACATTCTAAAAGGTTTTTCAATCGATCATCCAGAAGTATGAATAGAGTTCAGGTAAGCGGGATCTATTATATGAGAAGGAATGGGTGGGAGTATGAAAGAGCTTGTAGACTATTGTTATCTCTGTCAAAAGCCCCTCTATTGTTTGGACGGTTTCTTTAACGGTGTTCAAATCGGGGACGGAAAGTGCTATTGTTTTGAATGTGAGGAACGGAGTCAAAAGGAGGAGACGTACCATGAGTCATGAGTATGCTGATAAACTGATTGCCCTATTGAACGATCATCAAAACAGTGAAAATCGGGAAGCCATGGAAGCTTATATGAGGAATCAATTTGAGTTCTTTGGCATCAGAAGTCCGGAACGCACTCTCTTGCTCCGTGATTTTCTGAAGGAGAACGGTAAACCACCCATTGAAGAACTGCCTGATATTGTCCGTTCTCTCTGGTCCCGGTCTCAGCGGGAATGTCAATACGCCGCTCTCGGCTTGATCGATAAACAATCAAGATACTTAACAAAAGAGCATCTTCCCCTTTTGGAAGACATGATCATAACGAAATCCTGGTGGGATACGATTGATCATATCGCTCCTAATCATGTAGGGAAAATCTATCAAAAAGAAGAAGATGACACATACTTAGAGAAATGGGTTCACTCAGATAATATGTGGTTGAACCGCATCGCCATACTCCATCAATTGAAATATAAAGAAAAAACCGATGAGGCTCGCCTATTCAGATATATCAAAATGCACCATCAATCCAAGGAATTTTTTATCCAGAAGGCCATCGGCTGGGCCATGAGGGAGTATTCAAAAACCAATCCCGAATCGGTGAAACGTTTCATCGCTTCAGAGGAGCTGGCTCCACTCAGCATACGAGAAGGATTGAAGCATGTGAATCGAAAAGCTAAGGTGGAGAAAACGGTAAAGTAGCAAGGGGTCATGAAAGGATATAAGGGAAAATTCCTATTTGTTTGTATTCACCCGGGCCCCAATCTGGTATAAAGTAAAGAAAGATAGATTCGAGAGGGGCATTGGGATATGAATTGGAATGATTGCATCGAGAGAACGAATACTCACTCCGTTAAATGGTCGTTTCCAAATGGGGATGTGATCCCTATGTGTATAGCAGATATGGACTTTCAGGTTTCTTCTGCTATTGTGGAAGCACTGAACAAGAAGGCCCGGCACGGCATTTATGGCTATACGACGTTTAGCGATCGTTACTTTGAGTCCATTATGGCATGGTGGAAAAGACGTTTCCAGATGGATATTAAGAAAGAATGGATCAGCTTCAGTCCCGGGATCATTCCCGGAATCAATGTACTGCTGTCCGTGCTGACTGAGCCTGGAGACGGGGTCATCATTCAGGATCCGGTTTATTATCCTTTCTATAGCACGATTGAGAATCACGGCTGTTCGGTGGTGAAGAATACGTTACTCTATAAAGATGGCGTGTATTCCATCGATTTCGACGATCTGGAAGCGAAAGCGAGCCGGTCAAGCACAAAGATCCTTATCCTCTGCAGCCCGCATAACCCTGTGGGGCGGGTGTGGACGGATGAGGAACTAACGAAAATCGGTGATATCGCCAAACGCCATGATTTATGGATCATCTCTGACGAAATGCACGGAGACTTAGTGTACGAAGGATATGAACATATTCCTCTCTTTAAAGTGGATGAGAGACTGCTCGAGAGAAGCATAGTGTGTGCCGCTCCAAGTAAAACGTTTAACATAGCGGGGCTGCAAACCTCCATCCTCCTAATTCCGAATGAAGTGGAAAGGAAAAAGTATCAGGACAAGCTCACCGGTTTTGGACTGATGCGCCCGAATGTGTTCGGGATCGAGGGCACGATCGCGGCTTATGAGGAAGGGGAACCGTGGCTGAATGAGCTTCTGATGGTATTGGAAGAGAATAAACAGTATGTAGAGAACTATCTGGGTCAGCATCTGCCGGAACTCCGGGCCATCCAGCCACAGGCCACCCATTTGATCTGGATCGACTGCTCAGGTCTCGACATGCAAGGGGAAGAGCTTTGCAGATTCTTCTTGGAAAAAGCCCGGGTCAAATTCGACGAAGGCTTCAAATTCGGAGAAAGCGGCCAATCCTTCGTCCGGATGAACATCGCCTGCCCCAAAGAACGGGTCGACCTTGCCCTAAGAAGAATGCATGAAGCCATACTCCAACACCGGGTAAATGGCAAGATAGTTAAATAACAAACTTGGATGAACGGAAGTGACGGTTTTTGTTCATCTTTTATTTTCCCGCAAAATAAATCAACTAACTTCAACCATTAAGGGAACACTAACTTTAAGCCGAAATCTGCAGATAATTTTTGTCCATCAGAAAAAAACATGTTAAACTAAAAAATAGAACAATACTTAGAAAACACAAAGAACCAACGGATAAATACTGTATTTTTGGAGTGGACATTTGTTTTAAAACGCTTACATAACAGGAGGACGAGTATATGACAAGCAAGACATTAGATCACTTTCTACAAGAGAACCTTGAAGATTTAAAATCACGCGGTTTGTATAATGAAATCGATCCATTGCAAGGAGCGAATGGGCCGGTGATCACCATTAACGGGAAAAAGCTTGTGAACCTATCTTCTAATAACTATCTTGGACTCGCTACAGATGAACGCCTGAAAAAGGTAGCGATTGAAGCGGTGAAAGAATATGGTGTGGGAGCAGGAGCAGTCCGTACGATCAACGGTACGCTTGACCTTCATGTGAAGCTAGAGGAAAAGCTTGCGAAATTCAAAGGTACAGAGGCAGCGATCGCGTATCAATCAGGATTCAACTGTAATATGGCAGCCATCTCAGCCGTGATGGATAAGAATGATGCCATCCTTTCAGATGAACTGAACCATGCTTCCATCATTGACGGATGCCGTCTATCAAAAGCCAAGATCATCCGTTTTGGCCACTCAGACATGGAAGACCTTCGTGCAAAAGCGAAAGAAGCTAAGAATTCCGGTCAATACAACAAACTCATGATCATTACAGACGGAGTATTCTCCATGGACGGGGATGTATGTAAGCTTCCTGAAATTGTAGAGATTGCCGAAGAATTTGATATCATGACGTACGTAGATGATGCCCATGGTTCCGGTGTCCTTGGTAAAGGTGCCGGTACGGTCAAGCACTTTGGTTTGTCTGATAAAGTCGACTTCCAAATGGGTACGTTATCGAAAGCGATCGGTGTAGTCGGCGGATATGTGGCCGGAACGCAAAACCTGATCGATTGGTTGAAGGTCCGTTCCCGTCCATTCCTATTCTCCACATCCCTGACACCTGCAGATGTGACGGCTTGTACGGAAGCACTAGATCTTATCATGAATTCGACAGAACTTCAGGATAATATGTGGGAAAACAGCCGTTATTTGAAGGAAGAGCTGACAAAGCTTGGATTCGATATCGGAAACAGTGAGACACCTATCACACCTGTCATCATCGGTGAGGAACAGGCAACGCAGAACTTCAGTAAGCGTCTGTATGAAGAAGGGGTTTACGCAAAATCCATCGTGTTCCCAACTGTACCAAGGGGAACAGGCCGTGTCAGAAACATGCCTTCCGCTGCACATACGAAGGAAATGCTTGATCAGGCCATTGCCGCGTATGAAAAAGTCGGTAAAGAGATGGGAATCATTTAATCATCATTATAGGGACTGGCCCTTTGTCAGCCTTGTTTTTTTTACGATATCACCAAAGGTAAATGCAGGAGGAAAGACGATGAAAAAGATTTTAGTAACGGGTGCCCTTGGACAGATCGGATCCGAGCTCACCAATAAAATGCGCGAAGTATATGGTTCGGATAAAGTCATCGCAACGGATATCCGCGAAACGGACAGTCCGGTTGTGAAAAATGGACCGTTTGAACAACTTGACGTTACCAATGGCGATAAAATGTTTGATATTGCCAAAACACATAATGTGGATACGGTCATTCACCTGGCCGCTCTGTTATCCGCGACGGCAGAAGCGAAACCGCTGCTTGCATGGAACCTGAACATGGGAGGGCTTGTGAATGCCCTTGAGACATCAAGAGAATTAGGATGCCAATTCTTCACACCAAGTTCCATCGGAGCATTCGGCCCATCCACACCGAAGGATTCAACACCACAGGATACGATCATGCGCCCTACGACCATGTACGGGGTGAACAAAGTATCAGGCGAGCTTCTTTCAGACTACTACTTCACGAAATTCGGAGTGGATACGAGAGGGTTGCGTTTCCCTGGACTGATCTCATATGAAACCCTGCCAGGCGGTGGGACGACAGACTATGCGGTAGAAATCTACTACGAGGCAATCAAGAATAATGAGTATACTTCCTACATTGGTGAGGGTACTTACATGGATATGATGTATATGCCCGACGCCCTTAACGCAATTATCGACCTGATGGAAGCGGACGGTTCAAAGCTAGAGCATCGAAATTCCTTCAACGTGTCAGCCATGAGCGTGGCGCCTGAAGACATTGCCGGAGCGATCCGTGTTCACCAGCCTGATTTCAAACTGGATTATAACGTCGATCCCGTTCGCCAGAGCATCGCCGAGAGCTGGCCAAACGCCATCGATTCCAGTGCAGCCATGAACGAATGGGGCTTTAAAGCGGAGTACGATTTAGCCAAGATGACATCGGATATGCTGGATAAATTGAAAACGAAATAAGTGGAAGGATCCCTCTGCAGGTCAGGGGGATTTTTTTGCGTTCATTAAAATATATAAAGCGACAAAAAATGACATTTCTAGAGAGGGACATGATATACTTCAATTAACAGAAAAAGAAATCTAACAGAAACAGTTAAAAACGGTGATAATGAAAGGTTTCTAATAAATCGCTTGGTGGTACATATGAACTATATAAGTCGAAAACCCCTAATAAAAAACAAAGTAAGAGTGAGGCTGGTGACTTAGATGGCAAAGAAAATGAATAGCAAGGAACCGACATTCCATAAGTTAATCTTCATACTCATGGCTCTTTCCATATTACAGGTCATCGCCATACTCATCCTTGGTTCCCCATGGGACGTCATTGCTTCACTTCTTCTCATGTGCACCATGGTCGCGGTCCTCCTCATCCTGTTAAAAAGGGGAAACCGTTTCATGAGGCGGCACCAAAAGCTTTTAGAAGAAGAAAATCAGCTATCCACCCTCCTCCATTCTCTCCCGGACTTTGTTTGCTTTAAGGATGGAGAAGGTCGCTGGTTGAAGGTCAATCAATTTGGTCGCAGGCTGTACAATCTTGAGGGCATTGATTATGTCGGCAAGACGGACAGGGAGCTCGGGAAACTGGTCCCATTCTTTAAAGACGCCTTTGACTATTGCATCGATTCCGATGAAGAGTCATGGAAAGCTGAACAAGTCACACGATGCGAAGAAGGATTTTATCTTCCGAACGGAGAGTTCAAAACCTTTGATGTCATTAAAGTCCCACTATTCCATTCGAACCATGAAAGAAAGGGTCTGGTCATCATCGGCAGGGATATTTCCCAGCAGAAGATCGCCGAAGAAATGCTGTTACGGAAAGAAAAACTTTCCGTTGTGGGAGAGCTTGCAGCGGGGATCGCACATGAAATCAGGAATCCCCTCACAAGTATCAAAGGCTTCATTCAGCTTTTGGAAGAAAACGAGCATGTATCCGGCCACTACCTTAAAGTCATGTCTTCTGAAATGGACAGGATCAATCAAATCGTCGGCGAGCTCCTCATTTTATCCAAGCCTCAAATGAGGGAATACCAGTCATTTGATATGAGTGACGTCCTGAGGTATGTAGTCAAGGTCATGGGACATGAAGCCCTTCTGAAAGGAATCACGTTGAATATCCAACTTCCATCCTCCCCGATTCATGTGTTTGGGGATAAGAATCAATGCATCCAGGTGTTTATCAACATCATTAAAAACGCCATTGAGTCCATGGATGAAGGGGAAATCGATGTTGATTGGAAAATAAGGAATGAGTCCATTCATATCATCATCGAGGATGAGGGGACTGGTATCCCTCCCGACCGTTTGAAACGACTGGGAGAGCCGTTCTTCACACTGAAGGAAAAGGGCATGGGACTCGGTCTTACGATCAGTCAAAAGATCATCGAAGACCATAAAGGATCTCTCCATATTGAGTCGGAAGTGAACAAAGGAACGAAAGTGGAAGTGACCTTTCCGGTGGTTCAAAATAGTTAACCCTTGTTCCTATCAATCAAAAACCCCAGGTTCGAATCCGAACCTGGGGTTTCCTATTTTTAAAAGATCATATGAGCAATCGCTACAATCACTAGTAACGTCAAGAATGTACGCTGCAGGAAGATGATGACCAAGTCCTTGAAATCAACAGGGATCTTGGACCCTAACAGCAATCCTCCAACCTCGGACATGTAGATCAATTGTGTAACAGATAAGCAGGCGATGACAAAGCGGGTCAGCTCACTTTCAATTCCGGATCCAAAGATGGCCGGCAGGAACATATCAGCAAACCCGACAAGGATGGAGCGTGATGCTTCCGTTGCCTCCGGGATTTGCAGAAGCTCCAGGATCGGAATAAGCGGCATACCGATGTATTCGAAGAACTTCGTATTCTCGGCAACAATCAGGGCCGTTGTCCCGATTGCCATGACGATGGGAGCTACACCCATCCACATATCCAACACATTTTTCATTCCATCTGTGAAGAACTTCGATGCACTGTTGTTGTTTTTCGCCTGTACAAGGGCCTGCTCGTAGCCATAACCGACACGGCTGTATCCTTCAGGAATCTCTTCCATCGTGTTCTTTCCTTCCTGACCATTGAAATACGTGTCAGGCTTTCGGGATAAAGGCGGGATCCTCGGCAGGATAATCGCTGCAAGGAGTCCGGATGCAGATACGGTCAGGTAAAACGGAATGAAGTATTCCCCAAGGTTCACCTGTGAAATGACGACAAGGCAGAAGGTGATGGAAACGACTGAGAAGGTTGTCCCAATGACCGCTGCTTCCTTCTTCGTATAATAACCATCTTCATATTGCTTACTTGTCAATAATACGCCGATCGTACCGTCCCCCAGCCATGACGCTAAGCAGTCAATGGAAGAACGACCCGGAAGGCCGAATACAGGACGCATGATTTTCGTTAAGAGTGCCCCGAATAATTCCAGTAGTCCGAAATTTAATAATAGGGGCAGGAAAAGCCCTGCAAAAAGAAACACAGAAAAAAGAATGGTGAGAAGTCCGTCCGCATTTAATAGAAGTCCCCCTGTTGCATCAGACCAGACCCATTCAGGTCCCAGTTTGAATAGAGTCATGACGGCAAAGATGGCGCCGACTACTCTGACAACGGCCCATACAGGCCTGACATCGAATAGACTTGTAAAGAACGGCGATTTCTCAATGAAATCCGGGTGTGCGATCTTTGTGATGAGCGTGCCGATGACCGTCAGGATAATCAAGCCTGTCATAATGGCCGGTACATAGCTGCCGATCCAATCCTGCAGAAGTCCGGATAAGACCGCGATCGGAATCGTAATCCCGTCTTTCCCCGGAATGGGTATCATAAATAAGAAAACTCCCAATAAGGAAGGGATGATAAATCGTAAATGACCTGTTAGTGTAAAACGATGTTGCTGATTCATAAATTCACCTCAGAAGTAGTAGTAACGGAAAAATGAAACATTATTCATTCTAATGCATACATATAAATTTGTCCACAGAAAGTTCCGGGAAGGAGACGTATGTATTCCTCAGATGGTTTTCCCGTAGGATGGATAGGTCAAACATAATCAATCATTAAATATCATGCTACAAAAAAGAAAGCGCTATCTTTATGTACATCTTCTATTTTACTAAAATTTTTAAAAATTTCAATAATAACTGTGATGCAGGTGAGTTTCGAACTAATAAAAGATTTTATATTTTGAAAATAGAAGGTTTATCCTCTATTTAAGTGGGTATAAAGAATTCATACCTTAGATAGTCAGGAGTGTAATTGATGACGTCTTTAACAAAACTTACAGAAGAACAGTTGGCAAATGTCTATCAATTGGCGCAGAAAGAAGGATTGGAAGAAGATTTTATTGAGATGCTAGAAGGGGAGATGGAGAGAAGGGAAAGTGTGTACGATAGAAGGTAAATGAATATAAAAGATAATGAGTTCTATACATACCGGCCGGTCTCTTGGATGCCGGCCTTTTTATGGGTCCAAGTAAAAAGCGCCATCCGGTAGAATGGCGCTTTTCGTTATTCCATTATAAAAATAGTAACCCCAGTGAAATAACCACGCCACTGATGACAAGGATGATCACACAATAACCCATAATATCCTTTGCCTTCAGTCCCGCGATGGCTAGAGCCGGTAAAGCCCAGAATGGCTGGATCAAATTGGTCCATGCATCACCCCATGCAACGGCCATGGCAGTTTTGGCGACCGATGCATCGAGGGTTTGAGCGGCATCGAGCATGATCGGAGCCTGAACGGCCCACTGTCCGCCACCGGATGGAACGAAGAAGTTGACAATCCCCGCGCTCAGGAAGGCAAAGAAATAAAACGTCACATCATTGGAAATGGATACGAAAGCTTCACTCATGACGACAGCGAGTCCGGATGCCGTCATCATCCCCATGATCCCCGCATAGAAAGGGAACTGGATGACAATCCCGCTTGCTCCTTTAATGGCCTCCTGTACTGCGGCAAGGAAGCGCTTCGGCGTCCCATGAAAGAGGATGCCGAGAAAGAGGAACAAAAAGTTTACGATATCTAAATTTAGTGCGAAACCGTTTTTAACAAAGTATGAGAACAGGAACACAATTCCGAGGACCGCCACAATAATCGATAAGATCATACTGTTTTCAAGCTTATCGGCAGGAGTCATCGCTTCTTTTTCAAGGGTGGCAGCCGTCTCATTGAAGAGCTCGGGGTCAACCGTTATCGTCTCTTCTTTCGATGGCATTAACATCCTGTTGGTGATGGGTAGGACGATGAATAGTGCCGCCACGATGATGAGTGTGGACGTGGCAAAGATGGTTTCATTGGTCGAGATGACCCCGATCAAATCCTGGAACGGATGACCGTCAGTCGCAATCGAAAGCGGAATCGACCCGGAGAACCCTGCATGCCAGACGACAAAGCCTGAGTAGGCACTGGCAATGAGCAAGCGGTAATCGACGCCCTTCACCCGTTTGGCCAGTTCTTTTGCAAATAATGCCCCGATGACAAGTCCGAATCCCCAGTTAATCCAGCTTGCAATCATGGAAACCACGGTCACGATGACAATGGCAGAACCAGGGGATTTTGCAAACGAAGCAAGAAACCCAAGGAACCGTTTAAATATTGGACTGCTGGCAAGAACGTACCCTGTCACAAGGACCAGTACCATCTGCATGGAGAAGGCAAGCAGGCTCCAGAATCCGTCCCCCCAATACTGAACCATCTCAAGACTCGAACTTTCAGTGAAAATGAGCCCAAGACCGAACACGACCAACGTTAAAATGACCACGAATAAAAATGGATCCGGCAAATAACGCTGCATGATTTTGTTAGATAATGAAATAAGTCCTTTCATCTTTATCCCCCTTATAAAATATACCTCCATACTATTCTTCTATAGTGATGAATGAAAACCCTTTCATTTTATGTGAAATTACTTAAAAGCGCCTGCACTCTTCTAAGAGTGCAGGCGCCTTTGGGTTATTTTTTTACCTGACGGGCTTTACTTTTTTCTTTCCGAAGAAGCCGGAATAACGTTACACACATCAAGATCAGGATTACTGTGAATGGCAGTGCAGAGACGAGAGAAGCAGTCTGTAATCCTTCAAGACCACTGGATACGAGCAACACAGCTGCAATGGCGGCAATCAATACTCCCCAAACGACCTTCACGATCATTGGGGGGTTCAAGCTCCCCTCTGTCGTCATGCTGCTTAAAATGTATGTCGCTGAGTCAGCCGACGTAATGAGAAAGGTAAAGATCAACAGAATCGAAAGGACAGACAGGACCATGGTAAAGGGAAGTTCACCATATGTTGAAAATAAGGCACTCGTCACATCTTTATTGACCCCTTCCGCAATCGAGGTACCGCTGAATAAATCCAAGTGAAGGGCGGTTCCCCCAAAGACGGCGATCCACAGGAGGGCAATGAGCGGTGGAACGACCAGTACACCTACAATAAATTCCCTGATTGTCCTCCCCCGTGATACCCGTGCGATAAAAGCACCAACAAATGGAGACCAGGCGATGGCCCATGCCCAGTAGAAAATCGTCCAGTCCTGTACCCAGGTCCCTCCCTGATAAGGTGTGAGACGAAGGCTGTAACGGATGAAATTCGAAATGTAATCACCGATTCCAAGTGTGAATGTGTTTAAGATGAAAACTGTCGGACCGACGATAAACACAAAGATCATCAGAATAAGGGCCAAGGATAAATTGAGATTACTGAGCCATTTAATGCCTTTATCAAGTCCTGTTGTGGAGGAAGTTAAGTAAAGGATGAGCAGGATCAATACGATCACCAATTGAGTCAAGGTGCCACTTCCTATACCAAAGACGGAACTCAATCCTCCGTTGATCTGCAGGATCCCGAGGCCGAGTGAAGTAGCGACACCCATGACGGTTGCAATGACCGCGAGTATATCAATCGTATTTTTAATAGCTTGTGAACCTTTACGTTGACCGATCATGGGAGTGAGAGAGGTGGAAACGAGTCCATTGTCTCCTTTTCTGAATTGAAAGTAGGCAATGATCAACCCGACAATCGTGAAGACCGACCATTGACTGACTCCCCAGTGGAAAAAGGCATACCCCATTGCAAGGCGGGCGGCTTCTTCCGTCTGTGCTTCCACACCCGGGATGGGAGTTTCAAAGAAATGACTCATCGGTTCTGCAATCCCCCAGAATACAAGTCCGATCCCGAACCCGGCGGAAAATAACATCCCGATCCAGGTGAAGAATGGATACTGTGGCCGTTCGTCATCCTTTCCCAGACGTATTTTCCCGTATTTACTCCCCATAAGAAACAGTAGAAATAGCACAAAGAAAAACACGGCGGCAAGATAAAACCATCCAAACGAATAAGTGGTGAAACCAAATGCAGCATTCGCTCCTTGTGCAAAAAGTTTCGGAAAAGAAGCGCCAAAAACAACTAAGATGGACACAATAATAGCTGAAATCCAAAACACTTTGTTCAAATATGTACGGTTACCCATGAATAATCCTCCTGACGTAATAGACGAGTGTACTCTTTATTTCTCATACCCTAATTCTCCCAGGGTATTCATATCAGGAGGGTGTTCAGTATAAAACCATAAAAGATTCATGATACAATGACTAAATTAAGTATACTCAACAACAGGAAGGTGTTTACAAATGATTACATTCATTGCTACAGATATGGACGGAACGTTATTAAATGAAAATCAGGAAATCAGTGAAGCGAATAAGCAGGCTATCCTGGACGCACAGGAGCAGGGGATCGAAGTGGTGGTTGCCACAGGCAGATCATATGAGGAAGCCCGCTATGTCATACAGGAAGCAGGCATCTCGTGCGACATCGTCTGTGCCAATGGAGCAGAAGTACGGAATAAACAAGGTGACATCATCTATCAGGCGGGGATTGAATCAGCACGTGCAAGAGAGATTGCTGCTGTCTTAAATGAAACAGGGATTTATTTTGAAATCTACACAGACGCGGGTACGTATACGGAAAACTATGAAATGGGAGTCGAGTTGATCGTCAACATTTTCACAACGGCCAATCCCGGCGTGTCTGAAGAACAAGTGAGACAATCTGCCAGGGAACGATTTGAAAAAGGACATATCAAGCTGGTGGAAGATTACGGTGTCCTGTTCGAGGATGACAGCCAGCTAGTTTACAAATTCCTTGTTTTCTCCTTTGATGAGAAGCAGCTACAGGAAGCGAACGAGAAGTTAAATGAACTATCAGGCATCGCCATCAGTTCATCGGGTAAAGAAAATATTGAAGTGAACAGCCTTGAGGCACAAAAAGGCGTCGCTCTTGAGAAACTCCTGAAGGACAAAGGACTTTCACCTGAAAATGCCATGGCCATGGGGGATAATCTAAACGACCTGTCCATGATGAAAGTAGTCGGTAGACCTGTCGCCATGGGAAATGCTCTGGAGCAGATCAAGGACTTTTGTCCATTCATCACGGCAACGAATAAAGAAGATGGTGTGGCTAAAGCGATCCAGGAAGTGATCCAACAACCGGCAAAGTAATGAGAACTCCTTCTGTTGTCCATACTGGTTAAAAAAGAGTGAATAAGGGGAGCTGGTAGGATGAAAATCAAAATGGGTGTGCTGGTCATGAGTACAAGCTTACTACTCAATGCGTGCTCGTTCGGACAGCCAGATGTGCAACAGGAAGAGAGTGAATCCGTCACGAGGCCGAGTGTTGAGAGTAAGGTGGTGGCGCAGGATCTCTCCATTCCCTGGTCCATCCAGAAGATAGGGGATGTGTTCTACCTTACACAGCGAACAGGAGACATCGTTGAAATAAAGGATGGGAAAAAATCTGTGGTCAAGACCAGGCTTTCAAAGCCACTATCGGATCGACCTGAAGCGGGACTGTTAGGGTTTGTGCTTCATCCCGATTTCAAGACCAACCAACAGGCATTTGCCTATTATACGTACGATGATTCCGGGGACCATTACAACCGGGTCGTAGCCCTGAAGAGGACTGCAAACGAATGGACCGAGGAAAAAGTCCTGTTGGACCGGATTCCAAGCGGTCAATTTCATCAAGGTGGCAGGCTTGAAATCGGTCCTGATCGCAAGCTCTACATTACCACCGGGGATGCCACCATGCAGGATCATGCCCAGGATCTCTCTTTCCTTGGTGGGAAAATCCTTCGCATGGATTTGGATGGTGGGATCCCGTCCGATAATCCTTTTAAAGATTCACCTGTTTACAGCTACGGCCACCGGAATCCTCAAGGCCTTGCCTGGAATGGGGATGGCGAGCTTTATGAAACGGAACATGGCCCGAATGGCTATGATGAAATCAACTTGATCAAAGCCGGAAACAACTACGGCTGGCCAAAGATCACAGGAGATGAAAAGGAAGAGTCCCTGATTTCTCCTTTGGCAAACTCCGGAGAACCTTCATGGGCCCCTTCTGGAGCGGACTTCTGGAAAGAGGATCTTGTATTTGCTTCCCTCGCTGGTCAAAGCGTAAAGCGATTTGATACGGAAACGGGGGAAGTGACCGATCTTCTCACTGGATTCGGACGTGTCAGGGATGTGTTGGTGCAAGGGAACACCCTTTATTTTGTCTCCAACAACACGGATGGACGCGGAATCCCCCGTGAGAATGACGATAAGTTGTATGAAGTGGACCTGAAGTCAGTGATGAATGAAGAATAGAGTGGCGGAAAACTCCCTTGGTTTTGGGGAGGTTTTTTTGCAAAAAAAAACACGCTCTAAAGCGTGTTCATGAATGTTTATTTTCATCATTGGCTTTCAGAATCGCAATCACGAACATCCCAAAACTGAGCATCAGAGATAATACTTCGAATGTATTCATTGGATACATCGCCTCCTTATTCTAAGGCTTCCCGGATTCAAGATTGTCCTATACGCTTGAAATAAATGGAATATTTTACTGCTGCTTTCCGTCAAATAATCCCGGGACATTTTCCAATGAATAGTTCCTGACATACCGGATCAATTTGATTTTTAACTCCTGCTCGAGGTCGTCCCTGTTTTCGAGTCGGGTCAGGTACAGTGATTTCCTGATTTTCGGTTCGAACTTCCGGATGACATTCGTTTCATATTCCGTGTTCTCCTTCGCTTCTTTGACAAGATCGTATAAAATTCCCATAGTTTATGATTCTCCTTTTTCTAAAATGAATTTTAATTTGCGTAACGCTTTTCGATGGGTTTTCGAGATTGTCTGTTGGGATACGCCCTGCATCCTAGCAATCTCCGTATCAGATCGTTCCTGCACATAGGCTAAATCCAGGATATGCTTCTGTTTGTCGGTCAACGTTTTATAAGCCTGCAGGAGTTCCTCGTTCTCCAGGCATTCCATTAAAGTCGAATAATGGGTGAAAGGCGATATATCAGAGGCTGGATCCGGAACAAGGTCGACGTATGATCCGCCATCTTCACCCACCTGGTCATCCAGGGTAAGAGGATGCCGTTCGTTATATTTTCTTATATGTTTGTCAAAGTTCACACTGTGAAAATAAAGGGATGAACTGACGTAAGAGGTAAATCGGATATCAAAATAATAGGCTTTAAACGCTTCGTTTAAATGATCTTCCTTACTTGTGCTGGGGTGACGTAAAAAATCTTCGACTAACTTTCGGTTCTCCGTTTGACTGATAAAGGATTCAACGGCTTTATTGTATTTGAGATGAGGATAATGACGATAAAATTCACTTACTAATGGATCCATTTTTTTCACCACCAATAGAACGTATGTTCGATTTTGAAGTAAAAAAAAGAGGAGATAACATCTCTCTGCTTTTACTCTATAAAGAAGCGGAAGGGACCCATTTCCACAACCTTCTACACTTTAATCGATCCATAGTACTATCTATTAAACCATACATTACAGAATCAAGTAAGTGATGAATGCACTAATTTTCCCTTATTATCCACTTATTAGAGGGGGGGATTTTATAAAGGGGAATGAGGGTAGTTTATGTAATATAGTATACAAGGTTCATTCTCTATGAAAGGGAAGTGATGGGATGAGTGGTAAATGGATGTTCGCCTTTCTTTTGGTAGGTTTGTTGTTGGGTGGATGTGCTGCAGACGATGGGAAGAAGGATCAGGATTCTACTGAAGTCAATTCTGATGTCCCCGCTGCCGAAACGGACCAGCCTGCGAACAAGATGGATGTTCTGGCCAACGATGAGAAGATCATAGAGATGTTAAAGAAGACCGGGGTCATAGCGGAAGACGCTACACATGAAGAGATTGAAAAGGCTCTTCAGAAATACCTCCAGGATAAAAACAGTGACCAGCTGAAGAATGAGAAAGAAAAGAAAAAATATATTGATGAGATTAAAAAGAAAATCCAGGAGGGCAGCTAGAAGCCGGGGCAAGGGTGAATAACCCTTGCCCGTTTCTTCATGAGATCAGCGCATGACGCTGCCCCCTGAAATTTTGACTGATTCCCCGACAATGTTTTCCGCAGCATCACTTAAAAGATAGACGATAGTATTCGCGACTTCAACAGGGGAGGTTAACCTTCCTGAAGGAATGCTGCCCTTCGCAATCTCCAGTTGTTCCTCATAGCTTCTGCCTTCCCGTTCCCCTTTAGATTTTATGGCGTTTCGACCCATCTCTGTATCGACATATCCGGGGCAAATGGCGTTCACTCTGACATGGTGCTCAATCGCTTCATGAGCAAAGGCCTGTGTGAACCCGGTCACGGCAAACTTGGACGCACTGTACGCACTGTTTCCGTGGGTGCCTCTCAGTCCGGAAAGGGAAGAGATATTGACGATCGCTCCCCCTTTCAATCCCTTCATTTGGTTATACACGTCTTGCGAGAGCTGAACCAGTGAGAAGTAGTTCAGTTCCATGATTTTTCTCAGATCGTCTTCAGTCAGTTTCTCCACCAGATCACCCCCGCCAATCCCGGCCGAATTCACAAGGCCTGTGATGGGACCGTGCTGCTCCCTTGCCGCCGATAGAAGCTTTTCTCGGTCTTCAGGACTCGTCAGGTCCGCTTTATAGAGAAAGACACTGTCTGGATCCTTACAGTCTGCCTTCAGCTCATTCAGCTTTTCTTCATTCCTGCCTGTAATCGTCACCCTGGCACCCGCTTGAACGGCCACTTTTGCCGTTTCATATCCGATACCGCCAGTGGCACCGGTAATGAGGATATGCTGATCTTTCAACGTGCTTTCATGGAAAAGGAAACTCATTTTTTTACCTCCTTATGATGTATAGTAGGTTTTACCCGATGGGGGGTGGTGGGAAACGGAAGGCAGCATTTTTGATAATAAAATCACGTATTTGGAAATAATAGCTCCGGGACTCCACCTGTAAATGAAAAAGGACCCCGATTTGGAGTCCTTTCTTCACGTTTTATCTCTTCCCAATCCCGTTTACAATCATCTGCACGGTCATTTCGATCTCCTTTTCATCATTCCAATCGGCTTCAGGAAGGAAAAGGTACCGAACGATGAGCAAACCGAAGATGCTTGTAGCTGAAAATCGCACGACAGCGTGTGATGGCAGGTCGATAATCTGTCCCTTCTCTTTATAATGATCAACGAGGCGGACGAATTTCTCGAATACCTTTTCAGCGATATGCTCCCTGAACTGTTCTTTCAGCTCAGGGTGAAAAGGGATTTCCTGTATCAATATTTTAAAAGCAGTCATATTCTCTTTCAGGAACTCCTGGCGATTCAAAATCATCGCTTTCAGGAAATCTTCGTACCGGTCATACTTGGCATCAAGTACTTTATTGAGATCCCGGATTACAAAGGGAGCGATCAGCTTGGCCATCGTAGGGGATACAATCGAAAGAAGCAGGTCCTTCTTTGTTTTGTAATGCCGGAAGATGGTTCCTTCTGCGACGCCTGCCTTTTTGGCGATTTGACTGGTGGAAGTGGAGGCGTAGCCTTTTTCGGCGAACATTTCGATGGCGGCCTCCACGATTTTCTGTTGTTTTTCTGTCAGTGATTCTTCTTCATCGAACAGCTGTTTAAATATATTTTTTTCTTCAGACATGATTAAACCCCTAACTTGTCGTTCATTCCTACCCTATATTTTACGGTATTTTCGGAGGGCTGCAACATTAAGGACGATAAAGAGTAGAGAAAAACCGATCAGCACGGATAGATTAAAGAGCAGATCTCCGAATGCATAGCCGCGTATCATGACGTCCCTTAAGGCGTCCGCTGCATAGTAAAGCGGGGTGATGGGCCCGATCCAGCTCAGCCACTCGGAAATGGTATCCAAATTAAATAATCCCGAGAAGAAGATCTGAGGAACCACAACGATCGGAATGAACTGCATCATCTGTAATTCATTTTTAGCAAAAGCAGACAGCAATATTCCGAGAGTAAGAGCAGTGAACGATAAGGAAACGATGATGATCAATACGTTGAAAAAGCTGCCTTTCATCATCATATCCAGAACGTAGATCGAGTACCATGAAATCAAGGAAGCCTGAAGGAGCGTCACGATTCCGAATCCGATGACGTAACTGATGACCATTTCCCAGATTTTAATCGGGGAAGCAAGCAACCGCTCAAGAGTCCCTGTTGTTCTCTCTCTTAAAAAAGACACGCCACTGATTAAAAAGACGAAGAAGAATACAAAGAATCCAAGGAGGACCGGTCCAAAGGAGTCAAACATCTCCATGTCCTTACTTCCGTGCACATACTTCACTTCATCGGTCATGTTTTGTGAAGGGGATGGGAACAAGGTCTGGATCTTTTTCATGACGGCCCCATTGACAGTGGGATCACTGCCTTCGATCACAATGGATGGTGAAGTGGGGTCTTCGAATGAAATATAGCCATCCAATTTTCCGCTTTTAATGTCCTGCAATGCTTCATCGGGATTCGGATAGACTTGAAAATCCTCTTTATCAACCTTCGCTTCCAGCTGTTGCGGCAGATCCACAATGGCGACCTTTGCATCATAATCCTCAGAGTTGAAAACAAGGGAGAGCATGCTGAGGATCAGGAGCGGTGCCAGGAACATCAGGGCCAATGTGCGTTTATCCCGGAGGAGCTGCTGAAGGATACGGATGACAAACCCTCTAATTCTCAACGGAAACACCTCCATTTTTCAAAAAGACCTCTTCAATTGAAGTGACCCCGTACGTTTCTTTAATCCCCGCAGGCGTGTCGCTTGAAATGATTTCTCCGTGCTGCAGGAGACCGAGTACATCACATCTTTCTGCTTCATCCATGACGTGCGTCGTAATGATCAGCGTCCTGCCCTCTTCTTTCAGCCGGTGAAAGCTATCCCAGATTTCTTTTCGCAGGACGGGATCGATCCCGACGGTCGGTTCATCAAGAAAAAGGACTTCAGGGTCATGAAGGAGGGCGATGGCAAGGGAAAGTCTTCGTTTCATCCCGCCTGAATACTGATGAACCGGTTTGTTCAGGTGTTCCAGAAGATCAACGGTGTTCATCACTTTTTCGATTTGCGCTTTTCGTTCGTTTTTCTTTAATCCATACAGGGATGCCATGAAGGATAGGTTTTCTTTAGCCGTCAGTTCATCGTACAGGGCATCGGATTGAGCCATATATCCGATGGTCGGGTACAGGTCGCCTGCCTTCAGCTTGTTCCCTTTGAAGGTCACCGTTCCGGATGAGGGCGTTTCAAGTCCGATCATGAGCTTGATGATCGTTGTTTTCCCTGAACCTGACGGGCCCAATAATCCATAGATTTGGCCCTTGGGAATGTTGAGATTGATGGTTTGTAATACGTTCTGTGAGCCGAATGATTTTGACAAGTCACGTAATTGGATAATGGGATCCATGTGAATCACACCTTTCAAAAAAAGTAGTGAGTGATTACTCACTTATAATATAAAGTATGAGTGTTATTTTGTAAAGTGAGTAATCACTCATTATTATATTCTTCCCATTTATATGTAGAAGAGCCACTATAAAAAAAGAGCCTGAGCAACAGCCCGGGCTCTACCTCATTATTTTACGTTGTCATTTTCCCATTGATAGCTCCAGAATCGTTCAACGGTGACCCACTTCAGTGATTCAGGGTCATTCTGCTGAATCCCTTTTTCAAGATCCTTCAGCATCCAGGCCGTTTGGGAGATGTGGGCCTTCATGGCACCTATTTTTTGATCTTTGACCGGTGTAATATCAACAAAGATATCGGGTTTGCCTAATTCTTCTTCACAATTCTTAGAGAACGCCAGGCAGTGAAGCTTCGGCCTTGACGCTTTCGGAAGGCGTCTGACGGCACGGACCACGGCTCTTGCAGTTGCTTCATGATCCGGGTGGACGGAGTAGTCCGGGTAGAACGTGATGATGAGGGACGGGTTTAATTCTTCGATCAGCTCCGTCACCATGTTTGAAAGCTTTTCATCATTTTCAAATTCAAGGGTCTTATCCCGGTAGCCCATCATGCGAAGATCCTGTATCCCCATCACATCGGCGGCTTTTTGCAGCTCTTTTTTCCTGATTAAAGGAAGGGATTCCCGGGTCGCAAATGGCGGGTTCCCTAAGTTCCTTCCCATTTCCCCTAATGTGAGGCATGCATAGGTGACGGGTGTTCCATTGTTCACGTGGGTGGAAATGGTCCCTGATACACCAAATGCTTCATCATCCGGATGAGGGAAGATGACCAGTACCTGTCTTTCTTTTTCCATTGTGACCTCTCCTTTATTTATAGGTTCCTGTAGTTTAATTGAAAGGGGTTGGACTGATTTCAAGGGCAACGGCGAGTTTCCCGTCCCCGCCATGTCCTGCAAGCAGCAGGCGGCCCTGTTCATCGAATTCATAATGAGTCAGGCCCTCGGCATAGATCCAGCCGAGTTCGATTTTTAGGCCGACACGGTAAGGTCCGTCCCCGATGATTTTTCCGTGCTCATAGTTCACTTTTGCGTTGCGTATATAGGCTCCCGCAGAGAAAAAGCCTTCATTGAAGTGCGAAGCGTAGGCTCCATTGGTGGTTTCTAAATGTATATAAACGTCCTGACGGGCAAGCTGGGTGATGATTCCCTGCACATCGGCAATCTTGATTGGTTCCATTCTTTTTCCTCCTTAAATACAGAAAAGACTCTTAACCATTATGTACTATCTTACTAAAATTCATGAATGAATGCGAAAAGTATGATTGAGGAGGAAGGGGGGGATTTGCGACAGTGGAGGTCCGTCCCTCTAAAAAAAGGTGCCAGGCACGAATGGGTAGATTCGTGCCTGGCATCTGGCCGGAAGGGAATTATTTATTGAAACGGTTGTAGGCTCCGTGCATGACGGGTCCCACGTATTCGTTCAGTTTGAAGCCGTGTTTGATGGCTGCAGTGACGAAGGATTTGGCATTTTGGACCGCTTCTTTCACGTCTTGACCATTGGCAAGGTTTGCCGTGATGGCTGCTGCGAACGTGCATCCAGCTCCGTGGTTATACGTCGTTTCCACTTTCTCTTCTTCAAAGATGGTAAATTCATTTCCGTCATAGAATAGATCCAGTGCTTTATCGTGTTTTAATTGCTTTCCGCCTTTGATGACAACGTTTTTCGCGCCAAGATCGTGAATCTTCCTGGCTGCTTCCTTCATTTCATCGATGGTTTTAATCGGACCTGTCCCTGCAAGCTGACCCGCTTCGAACAGGTTCGGGGTCACGACAGTCGCGCGCTGCAATAGATGTTCTCTCATAGCGTCGGTTGTTTCAGGGTGAAGGACTTCATCTTCCCCTTTACATACCATGACTGGATCGATGACGACTTTATTTAAACCGAATGCATCGATTTTTTTCGCTGCAAGCTCGATGATCTCGACTGTGCCGAGCATTCCTGTTTTCATGGCATCGATTCCGACAGACATCACCGTTTCCAATTGTGCCTCCAGAGTATCGATGGACAGTGGGTGAACGTTATGGTGCCAATGGTTGTCAGGATCCATGGTCACGACAGTCGTGAGGGCCGTCATGCCATATACACCGTGCTCCTGGAATGTTTTTAGGTCGGCTTGGATCCCGGCGCCTCCGCTTGTGTCGGATCCGGCGATCGTGAGTGTTTTTTTCATGGCTGCATTCCTCCTGTGATTTCGTTTCATTGTAAAAGTCTGACTAAAGAATATAATATCGGACGGTTAAATACAAATTCTTTTAACTATAGATGACGACAAAAAAGACGCCGGATGAAAATCCAATCGACGTCTTTACGGTAGCGGTTAGAGCAACTTAGAAAGGTTTCGCATTATTATCCGTTGCTTCCTTGGAAGCCACGATGACAAGCTTGCCTTTATCAAGTTCTTCCTCATAGGCATCGGCTTCTGCCTGATTCATCCCTACGGACTTCATTTTCGAACGCAGTTCATCTCCGCGGCTGTTGAACATATTCCCCATGGATTCAAGGATTCCCTGCTCTTTTATCCCCGTTGATTCCGTATTTGTTGCCTCGGTGATGTGTTTAGAGCGATGCTTATCATGGGCGAATACGTAAATGTCATCTTTCGTATACCCTTCACTTGTGAACATGTCAATTTCCTTTTTAGCTTCTACTGCATTTTCAACTGTTTGAACCTTGTACATGATCATTACCTCCGTGTTTTTATGTCTTGTCCCTTCTTTTCCCGGTAGTAGTAAATTCAAACTTACCAAAATATAGAAATAGAATAATTGTTTCCAAGATTCTACATTATTTCCTATAATAGAAGAGAGGAAGGTGAAGGATTTGACAAGTCAATACAAGAAAATACAAGAAATGGAAGCGATTCTGGCAGATTTGAAGACGACTGAAAGACAAACAGGTGCCTCTTTGGCCATTGAAAATAGAAGCAGCAGGCGTCGGGGGTTGACCAGCACACTCATGACATTTTGGAAAAGGAGAGTCGTACTCTTTCTGGTGTTGTTCCTGCTAGTGGTGGGAGCAGCAGCGATAGGGGTCAACTCCTGGTTATCGGGCTCTACATTTACAGAAGAAAAGGGTTCATTTGTGGAACGGATTCAAGAGATGAGTTCACTGGCTACGGCTCAAGGGTTTGTGAAAGCCGTGATCGAGCAGGAGGATAATCAATTATTCGGGAAAGAAATCAATGCGGACCTCCCCGGTACGAAACGGAAGCTTCTGATGGTCGTGCCCGGGACTGTTCTAGCAGGGGTCGATTTACAAGGAATTGATGAGAAGGATATAGTAGTGGATGAAGAGAAGAAAGAAATTCAATTAACACTGCCCCGTGCTGAAATCCTTCAGGAACCTTCGATCGATACGGACAATATCAAAACATTCTCCGTAGAAGGGATCTTCCGGAATGATGTGGATTGGAATGAAGGGTTTGCCCTTGCGGAAGTGGCGAAGGATCAAATCAGTCAGGAAGCGATCGAACAGGGGATCCTTCAAGCTGCTGAAAAAAATGCTAAAAAGTCATTGAAGGGTTTCTTTGAGCAATTAGGGTACGATGTGACGATTGAATTTCAAAACTAGAAAGGGTGTCTGCTGGTGTCGGCAATTTTTCAAAATGATTGGGCACACGTTCTGGAAGATGAACTTCAGAAGGAGTACTACCGGGATTTACGGGAATGGCTGAAAGGGGAGTATCAAACGACCCTCACTCATCCACCGATGCACGATATTTTCAACGCTTTTCACTATACAGCATATGAAGACGTAAAGGTTGTCTTGCTGGGGCAGGATCCGTATCATGGAGCAAATCAGGCAGAGGGGTTGAGCTTTTCTGTAAAAAAAGGGGTGAAAATCCCTCCCTCCCTGCGAAATATGTACAAAGAGCTTCAGGATGACCTTGGATGTCCGATTCCTGCACATGGCTCACTGGTAAAATGGGCCGAACAGGGCGTCCTCTTATTAAATACAGTTCTGACCGTCGGGGACGGCAAGGCTCACTCCCATAGAGGGAAGGGGTGGGAACGGTTCACTGATCGAGTCATTTCCTTATTGAGTGAGAGGGAGAAGCCGGTGGTGTTTTTGCTATGGGGGAAGCCAGCGCAAGCGAAGCAGGGGTTGATTGATTCATCCAGGCACTACATTGTCACGGCTCCACATCCAAGCCCATTATCGGCCCACCGCGGCTTCTTTGGAAGCAGACCGTATTCAAAAACGAACGGGTTTCTTCGTGAACAGGATATGGAAGAGATCGACTGGTGTATCGAGTAGAGATGTTTCACGTGAAACACTGAGGGAGGAAGCTTTGTGAAAAAGGAAGAAAGGATCAACTGTTTTCAATGTCAGTATTTTTATACAACGTGGGAGCAGACTCACCCGCGGGGGTGTAAGGGCTACGGGTTTAAAACAAAGGCGATGCCTTCCCTTGTGGTTTTTCAATCCTCCGGGAGTCCATGCATGAAATTCAAGGCAAAACAAAAATGATATTTGCGAAATCCTTCAATAAGAATTAGGATAAAGACGTACATACTGTAGACCTTGTGGAAGGAGTCAATCATTGTGAATATCCCACATCAATCATTAATCAAGAAAATCGAACATGAACTCGGTAAAGCGAAGGCTGCTGAAAAGTCTCAGCAGATCCGTGAGCATGTTTATTCAATAAAAGCACTATGTGAAGTTTTGCTGGAGGAGAACAACGGGACATCCGCTCAAAGCACGTTTTCCCAACCTCAGCAGACCATGCCGTATTTCCAGGAATCACAGCCGGTTCAGAAGCCCGTTTCCATTCAGAAGGAAGAGCCTCTCGAAACGGATGACGGAGCCAATGGCAATTCTTTATTTGACTTTTAACCTAGGAGGTTCATCATGAAAACATTTATCATTATCGGTGCCATCAACGCCTTTTTATCCGTGGCATTGGGAGCTTTCGGTGCCCACGCATTGGAAGGGAAGATTTCACAGAAGTACATCGATACGTGGAATACAGGGGTCCTTTATCAAATGTTCCATGCGATCGGAATCATCATCGTCGGGGTGCTGATGGGAAATGTCACGCCAACATCCCTGCTATCCTGGTCAGGCTGGCTGATGCTGATCGGAACGATTCTTTTCTCTGGAAGCCTTTATGTTCTGAGCATATCAGGAG
The DNA here is from genome assembly GCF_002563655.1 of Bacillus sp. es.034. GTDB lineage: Bacteria > Bacillota > Bacilli > Bacillales > Bacillaceae_B > Rossellomorea. The sequence goes on from NZ_PDIY01000001.1 coordinate 951,779, forward strand.
TGAAGATCTTAGGGGCGATCACACCCCTTGGAGGCGTCAGTTTCCTCGTCGCCTGGGTACTCTTGATCGTATTCGCAGCGAAAACATTATAAACAAAAAAGATACCCTGTCAGGAAGCGGATTTCCTGACAGGGTATTTTTTTAGCGTTGGGAATAGCTTTGCATGGAGCCTCCCGCACCGTATGGATATTCATACTCGATTTCTTCATCAAACGTAATGTAATCCAGATAAATCATCGGGATGAGGTACCGTGTGCCGGTTTGCGGGTCGCTCAGGATAAGGTGATCCCGGCCGGCGGCTTCAATGATCCCCTTGAACACCTTCGCGTTCCATTCTTTATTATTTTCAAACGTCGTATAAACCGTCGCGACCTTTCCTTTATTCAACCTGAGAATATTCTCGATATACGACTCTTCAATCGGAAGCATTCCCGGAACATTTTGAGAAGGTGCCGGAGCATTCGTAGGGGAAGGGATCTGATACCCTCCACCACCTTGCTGCTGGGGATAATATTGTCCCTGACCTTGCCCACCACCGTAATACTGACCATAGGGATTATAAGCAGATTGATTATACCCTTGATACGGGTTTGATTGTTGGTTCGCCAAACCGAATACCTCCTTTAAGTAAGATTAATATACTTTCGGACAATCACCTTGAGTGGGTTGAAAGAAACAGTGGGACTTGAACCGCCCGGCGTTTGACTGGTTATACCATTGATCCGGACAGCTGCCGGCCGGCTTGAAGAACCAAAGGGAGTAAGACGCAGGGTGATACCTGCCACCTTTAATGGTCTTCCGCGCCAAATCAATATCCTTCTGCCGGGCCCGCTGATAGAAGTAGCTTTTCTGGGTGGCCTCGAATCCACCTGGACTCTGAAACACCATATCTTGAAGATTAGCTAATTTCTTAAAGTCAAGGCAATCGGACCGTACCCGGTTCACCCCGACGTTCCCCACCATCAGCATTCCCTGCTGTCCTTCACCCTCGGCCTCAGCCCTCATCAATCGAGCCAGGAGCTTCACTTCCTTCTCGTTATAAGGAATTACACCCATCTTCCCACCTCACTTTAGAAGATGCTATGTCTCACTATTTCATGTCTATGTGGGGGGAGAAATATTTATTCATTTGTTTTATTGACTGAACCCATAAAAAAACGACAAGCCACAAGACTTGTCGTTTGTCAGTAGTATTTAGTTGACGTGAAGGAATTTTGAGATAGCTTCTTCTTTTAATAGGTTTCCTACGTAGAAGGCACCGAATTCACCGAAACGGGCGCTTACTTCGTCAAAGCGCATTTCGTATACAAGCTTTTTGAACTGAAGCACATCATCGGCGAACAGAGTGACACCCCATTCGTAATCATCGAAACCAACAGAACCCGTAATGATCTGTTTCACTTTGCCTGCGTATTGGCGGCCGATCATACCATGACTTCTCATCATGTCACGACGCTCTTCCATCGGCAGCATGTACCAGTTATCATTCCCCTGGCGACGCTTGTCCATCGGGTAGAAGCAGACATGCTTCGCTTTTGGAAGGATTGGGTAAATACGTTCCTGAACATATGGATTCTCGTACGGATCGCCCTCTGAAGGCATGTAGTTACCAAGTTCCACTACAGAAACATATGAGAATGTCGGGATGGTGAACTCAGCGATTTTCAGCTTGTTGAATTCATTTTCCAGCTCATTTAATTCTTCCATTGTCGGACGAAGGATCATCAGCATGAAGTCCGCTTTCTGCCCAACGATCGTGTAAAGGGCGTGACTTCCTTCTTTTGCATCCTGAGTGCTGTTCAATCGATCTAAGAAACGGTGGAATTCTGAAATCGCCGAGGCTCTCTCTTCACTCGGAAGCATCTTCCATGAAGTCCAGTCCATTGCGCGAAAATCATGCAGGGAATACCAACCATCTAATGTTTGTGCCGGTTCTGCCAATGTAATCACTCCTTAAAGTACTTTTTCCAACTTTACTATATCATAGTTTCACCCCAGAGTAAGAATACAAAACCCAATGTCGCTAAAATGGCACAAATGGTGGATAGCAGGGAGATTTATGGAACACACTATCCTAGTAGATTGTCATTTAGGCTTAGGATATTCCTCAATCGGGTAAAAATTATTAGAAAACAAAGACTTTTGAGTTGAAACCGGTATCATTACTCCTTTTCCTTGAATTCTTCATTGAGAAGAGTATTCTAAGATTGGATATGTATAAATCAAGGAGGTTCCTCTATTGAGCAACTTATTTACAACATTAACGGGTAAAGTAAAAGGTAAAGAGTTAAAGATCGTTTTCCCTGAGGGGACGGACGAACGCATTCTGACAGCAGCATCCCGTTTGTCTGCTGACGGTATCCTGACACCGATCGTAGTCGGTAACGTGGATGAAGTGAACGCCAAAGCGGATCAGCTGGGTGTGAAGCTTGACGGCTGTGACGTCGTCGATCCGGCAGGATTTGCTGGAATGGACGAGCTTGTGAAAGCATTCGTGGAACGTCGTAAAGGAAAAGCGACTGAAGAAGATGCGAAGAAGATCCTCTTGGACGGTAACTACTTCGGTACGATGCTCGTTTACACCGGCCAGGCTCACGGGCTTGTAAGTGGCGCAGCCCACTCAACGGCTGACACGGTTCGCCCGGCTCTGCAGATCATCAAAACAAAAGAAGGCGTCCGTAAGACATCGGGTGTCTTCATCATGGTACGTGAAGACGAGAAGTATGTATTTGCTGACTGTGCGATCAATATCACACCTGACAGCCAGGATCTTGCTGAAATCGCCATCGAAAGTGCGAAGACAGCCGACATGTTCGACATCGATCCACGCGTTGCGATGCTGAGCTTCTCGACAAAAGGATCGGCTAAATCACCTGAAACGGAAAAAGTGGTAGAAGCCGTATCACTTGCGAAAGAAAAAGCACCTGAACTGACTGTCGACGGTGAATTCCAATTCGACGCTGCCTTCGTTCCATCCGTAGCCGAGAAAAAAGCACCTGGTGCCGACATCCAAGGGGATGCCAACGTTTTCGTATTCCCTAGTCTTGAAGCAGGAAACATCGGATACAAAATCGCACAACGTTTAGGAAACTTCGAAGCAGTAGGCCCGATCCTTCAAGGACTGAACGCCCCTGTGAACGATCTTTCCCGCGGTTGTAACGAGGAAGATGTGTATAAGCTTGCATTGATTACAGCAGCTCAGGCGCTGTAAGGAGATAGATGTAATGGGAAACCGGATCCTTTAGGGGGTTCGGTTTTTTTGCGCCAGAAGATTGTCCAACCCCGTTTTCAGAAACCCCACCATTATGTGATATAATGAGCTCGCATGTTGTAAGTGAAGGAGAAGCGTAATGGATAAGGAAAAAGCATATGCACTGCTTCGTCAAGATCGATGGAGAGTGATTGATCAATCAAGTTTGGGACCGATGTTCGGGGCCCTGCAGTCGTTTGCCATGGACGATACATTGTGCACGGTGATCGGAGCAGGTCAGTCTGATCCGACAGCACGCTCATGGGTCCATCATCAAACGGTTGTATTAGGTATTCAAGATACAAAGCTGCCGTTTCTTTCGGATGCCTTGGAGGTACTGGAAGAAGAAGGATATCGATATATTGTACGAAACTCCGGGGGCCTTGCCGTCGTATTGGATGAGGGGGTACTGAATCTCTCATTGGTATTCCCTGATTCTGAAAAAGGCATCGACATTAACCGTGGCTACGACGCTATGTGGCTGCTGGTCAAGGATATGTTCAAGGAATTTGACGTGGAAATCGAAGCGAAGGAGATTACACAGTCCTACTGTCCCGGCAGTTACGATCTCAGCATCAATGATCAGAAGTTCGCAGGGATCTCCCAGCGGAGGATCCGCAACGGGGTAGCCGTTCAGGTGTATCTTTGCGTCAGTGGAAGCGGTTCTGAGCGGGCGGGACTGATTCAGCGTTTTTATGAGACCGGACTGAAGGATGGAACGTCGAAGTTTACGTTTCCGGAGATTGACCCTGAGGTGATGGCTTCTTTATCGGAGCTCCTGGGAGTCGAATTATCGATTCAGGATGTGATGCTCCGCTTCCTGCAGTCGTTGAAAGGATTCAGCGTCGAATTTTACAGCAGTGCCCTCCAGGGAGAAGAGTATGGGATGTACGAGATGTATTATCAGCGGGTCGTCGATCGGAATGAAAAGGTGTTGGGATAATGGGGAGAGCTGGACTTCGGTTTATATCGGGGTCCGGCTTTTTTTATCCCGACATCCCTTCTCCACGCAAAAAACCAGCACGCCCACAGGCGCACTGGTTGGGAATATCATTATTCAGCTACTTTTTCGAGATTTCCGTTTCGATCCATCTTGAATCGCGGTGCCTTTGACTCGTCTTCATCGAATACGACGAGCTTTCTGGCCCGGTTCATGATTTGCATGAGTGTTTCGTAGTCTTCCTGCATCGTGACGGAGTTGTTCTCTAGGGCTTTGACTTTCTTTTCGAGCTCGGCATTTTCTTTTCGGAGATCGGAAATCTCCTGCTTCAATCTTTGATTCTCAATTTTTACGTAGTCGGAATTCAAGTTGGTTTGCGCCAGGTTCTGAAGGTACGCGATCACCTTTTCAAGGGTGACTTCCCCTTTTAATCCCGATGGCTTTACAACATGGTTGGCAGCAGGTGCCTGTTTCGCCACGTAAGTTTGTTCTTCACTTGCTTCCACTGTAAAGTCCTGCGCTTTTTCTTCGGTTTCTTTCCCCAGTTGCTCCGTTTCCGGTACGTAGTTCTCGTACTCGGCAAATTCCATTTCTTCTTCCGCTTCAGACATTGATAGAGACATAGCGTCTAAATCGTCGAAGGAAGGTGTCGGTGGCTGGTATAATAGCTTCTTCTTGCCGCCCTGGTCTTTCCCGAGGATACGGTGGCGCTGTTTGCGTTGTTTTTTTGCTAGTGAAAGAGCTTTCTCGTACTGATGGCGCACGACGGCGTTCCAGCGGAATCCACATGCGGCGGATGTACGGTTCAGTTTGTCCCCGACTTCCTCGAAGGCATTCAGCTGCGTGCTGCCTTCACGCACATGTCGCAAGACCGTTTCGGCCAATAATAGATCATTTTCTTCCGTCCAGGCATCCTGTCTTGTTTTCATCATCATTTCATCTCAACTCCCAAAGTTTTCTTAAAGTATTCGTTGATTAAAGGATGGACCATTTAGAAGGTTTTTATACGAATATGTTAAAATTATTTTCTGTCTGCTAGTTTCGTTGTATCAGTGATGAACGCATGCGGGATGGAAACGATGTTCACTTGCAAAACATGACTGAAAACTGTATTCTATAAATCGATGTTTACGACGTATAAAATCCATTTCAATAGATAGAAAGGGTTGTTGACAGATGGCAAACGAATTCCGTGTTTGCGATGATTGTCAGGCCGTTAACCTAAAGACCTTGATTCCGAAATTAAAGGAGATTGATCCGGACGCACCAATCGACATTGCGTGCCAATCCTATTGTGGTCCAGGACGCAAAAAGACATTTGCTTTTGTGAATAATCGTCCTGTAGCGGCGTTGACTGAAGAAGAACTGATGGAAAAAGTGATCAAGAAGATAAAGAAGTAAAGGGAAACTTCCACCTGAGGGAGTTTTTTCTTTTTTACTGATAAAAATAAATAAAGGTTTGCACCTCTTTGGAAAAGGAAACTACATAAGGGGTAGAGAAATAATAGGAGAGAACTTTTTGTCAAGCGTCCAAATTTTTTTGAAGGATTTGGAACGCTTGCGATTGAACAATCAAAGGACAAATACCTATTTTTTTCGACAAAATTCGAGATGAATGCGATGGCTCAAGTCGCTATAATAGAAATATGATAGTTTAGGAAGAGGGTAGAAGATGGAGTATGCCAAGCAGAAATTACATGAAGAAAAAGTATTTAAAGACCCTGTTCATCGCTATGTTCATGTAAAGGATCGCGTGATTTGGGATTTGATCGGGACAAAAGAGTTCCAGCGCCTCCGCAGAATCAGACAGCTCGGAACCACCTACTTGACCTTTCACGGAGCGGAACACAGCCGGTTCAATCATTCTCTTGGTGTGTATGAGATCATCCGCCGCATCGTCGATGATGTCTTCGTCGGAAGACCGGAGTGGAACCAGGATGAGCGATTACTGTCATTGTGCGCTGCGTTACTGCATGATCTGGGGCACGGACCGTTTTCCCATTCCTTTGAAAAGGTGTTTCACCTCGATCATGAGCATTTTACCCAAGCCATCATCTTAGGGGATACCGAGGTGAACGAGGTTCTCGGTAAAGTGGCACCGGAATTTCCAAAGCATGTAGCAGAAGTGATCGCGAAGACGTACAGTAACAAGCTGGTCGTCAGCCTCATTTCAAGCCAGATCGATGCCGATCGTATGGATTATCTGCAGCGTGACGCCTATTTTACAGGGGTGAGCTACGGACATTTCGACATGGAGAGGATCCTCCGTGTGATGAGACCCCGTGAAGACCAGGTCGTGATCAAACAGAGCGGTATGCATGCCGTCGAAGACTACATCATGAGCCGCTATCAGATGTACTGGCAGGTGTATTTCCATCCGGTGACGAGAAGTGCAGAAGTGATCCTGACGAAGATTTTACATAGGGCGAAGGAACTTCATGAAGAGTCCTATTCCTTTAAGCAAAACCCGATCCATTTTTATTCCCTGTTTGAGGGGGAAGTGGCCCTTGAGGATTATTTAAAGCTGGATGAAGCGGTCATCATGTATTATTTTCAGATTTGGCAGGAAGAAGAGGATCCGATTTTACGGGACTTATGCGAGCGGTTCATGAACCGGAATCTCTTCAAGTACGTAGAGTTCGATCCGGCGAAGGAATACAAGAAGCACAGTGAATTGGAAGCCCTTTTTAAAAAGGCGGGAATCGATCCCGATTATTATCTGGTGGTGGACTCATCTTCAGATCTTCCATACGATTTCTACAGGCCGGGCGAGGAAGAGGAGCGGCTTCCGATCCATCTGTTGATGAAAAATGAAGAACTTCGTGAACTTTCCAGACAGTCGGATATCGTGGATTCCATCTCCGGAAAGCGCCGGACCGATCATAAATTATACTATCCAGTGGATTTACTATATGACGAATCAACAAAGAAGAACATTAAGCGCCAGATCCGAACGATTCTGGAGCTGTAGATGAGGACCTGACTTATGCAATACTAGGAGTAGGAGATGACGTACATTGTTAAAAGAGCATGCAAAATTGATGAGTGCCTTCTTAGCCTCGGGTGAAGTGGTGGGAAGAAAGAAGCTTCAGAAAATGATCTATATAGCGAAGAAGCTTGAATTCCCGTTTCAGGAAAAATTTCAATTTCATTTTTATGGTCCGTACTCGGAAGAACTGACGCTTCGGGTGGAGGAGCTATGCAATATGGGGTTCATCTCCGAGGTGAAGGAAAAAAAGGGCGGCTACTATCAATACCGCTATACGGTCACGAAAGAAGGGGAGGACTTCCTGGAGATCTATGAAAAGGAAATGCCCTGCCTGAAGGATTGCTTAACCGATATGAACGTTCAATCAGCACGTTTTTTGGAACTGGTTTCGACCGTCTTATATTTTGATAACCTTTCAAAAGAAGAAGTCGTGGAAAAAGTGTTCACACTCAAGAGCAAGCAGAAATATACAGAAGAAGAAATCGACGAAGCCTTCGCTTACATTGATGGACTAAAATCGAAAAAAATCGTTCAGTAGAGAACGTTCTTATATGATTGGAAGGGGGGATCACTCGACAGGAGTGATCCCCCTTTATATACTCTTGCTATTTGGATGATTGATCCATTTTCTCGATGATTTGATCAAGCTTTTCTTCCACCTGTTTGTCTTGCTCCCGCTGCTGGATCCTTCTGTTCCTAAGCCCTTTCGCCACCATAAAAGCGCCAACGACAATGGCTAGTAGTAAAGCCATCATGAACAATTGTAAGAACACATCGCCAATCGTCATGTCCATTCATATCATCCTTTCCGTCGAGTGTATGGTATATCGTATTCTTAACACTCAAATGTTGCCCGTGTGGGATTCCGGAGTTAAAAAAAGGCGGAAGCATAAGACAAGCCCGCTAAAAGGGAATGCCTTTTCAGCGGGCTTGTCTTATGCTTGCTTCTATTGATCACTGAGTCTCTTGCCTCCGACGGCATAGTGCCCTTTCGTCATTTCTTCAATGAAGACGACGATTTTTTCTTCAGGGGCACCGGTGGTTTCGCTGACGGCTTCGGTCACTTTTTCGACGAGGGCACGCTTTTGCTCTTCTGAACGGCCTTCGAGCATTTTTACGGTGATATAAGGCATAATGATTCGCTCCTTGGTTTTGGATTTGGTACAATCTGTGGTAGGCTACTGAATTTCTGCCTACCATTTAAATGTAATGGGTAGGGGATGAGAGAGCAAGTTTGGTATGATGGAAAGATGAAGTGTCATGAATGCAGGAATTTTTCTGTATACTATGGAATAAGAAAGTAAAACATTTTTTAAAGGAGTACATACTTTGGATACCATTAGCTCACTTTTTGAGTCGATCTCCGTCTTTCGGTTGGAAGAGCTCCCGTTTGTCGTGATCGCCCTCGTCATGGCCTTTACGGTTCATGAGTTCGCTCACGCCTATGTGGCATACAAGTTCGGGGATACGACAGCGAAGGATCAGGGAAGGCTCACATTGAATCCGATTCAACATCTGGACCCGTTTGGGACCCTTTTAATACTAATTGTGGGATTTGGCTGGGCGCGGCCCGTGCCGGTCATGAGATCCCGTTTCAAGAATCCCCGTTTGGCGGGTGTACTGGTATCCGTTGCCGGCCCGTTGAGTAACTTCCTGCTTGCCTTTATTGCATTCGGGATCTTTTACTTTTTTGTAGGGGTGACGGGTGGCGTCGGTGTTCCACCGTTCATCATCGACCTTCTGCAGATGATCGTTTACTTGAACGTATTATTGTTCGTCTTTAATTTACTGCCGTTCCCTCCACTGGATGGGTATCGGATCATCGAGGACTTGTCCCCGAATCATATCAGGGCAAAACTGACCCAATATGAGCAATATGGCGTTCTGCTGTTTTTGATCATTGTCATCACGCCTCTGGACGAATATACGATTTGGCCATTATTACAAGGTGGCATGACGGCGACCAATCAGGCATTCAGTGCGATATTCACGACCATTTTTTCAATCTTTAGCTAGAAGGAGTGACGTTTCATGGAAAAGAAAAAAAACATTGGATTCAATATCATCAAAAGTGATCCCACTGACGGCCACGGCGGTTACGGGGTAGGAGCTTTGAGCCTTGATAATGTTTCACCTGTGATGATTGATGTCGAAGAAGGCGAAGCGACGATCGAAATCGGAGCCATGCATGCAAGGAGCCCGATCGAAAAAGGGATCAAATTCACGAATAACCGTGAGGACTCGGCAGGCGGTAAGCCGTATTGGCTCATCTGGATAACCATCGACCGGATGGAAGACGGCCCGTACTATGCAGGCGTGACGGCTTGTGAGCTCGTCGTGAACCGTGAGAAGCGCAGGGGCTACAAGTCCATGCCGGAACATGTGAACAATATGGATAAATCCATCAAACGGAAGATCGTCCTTGACCAACTGGACGACAAATCCAAAGGCATTCTAACGACCTTTTTAAAGAATCATGATGAAGGTATGTGGGAACGCTCAAAGGATGAATTGAAGGAAGCGCTAAAAATAAAATAGATCGTTTTGTGAACAAACTGTGACATTTCTTTGAATATGTCGTTCACATCTTGCTCTATGGGTGGAAAAAAAGTACACTTAAATCACAGTTTGCACATAAACTAGGACATGAAAAACCCCGGGTTCGCACAAGCCCGGGGTTTTTTGTGTTTTATTGTTGTTATATGGATGGAAGTAGGGGGTTCCAAATGTCCATCCCCAGTGCGAGCCCCTTCCACTTTTCGAGATGTCCAGCTCCGGTGGCTAGAGGCTCGAGGTCATAAGTTAAACCTACCAAAAAGGCAAAGAACGCCTTTCCGGTAGGTTCACCTTATGCTTGTCGCCTCTGAACGAGCCGCCTCCGCTTTTCGGTTAAAAAATCCAATCCCTAACTTTCTCATACCAAGGTTGTTTCTTCTCTTTTTTCGGTGCCTTTTCTTTCGGTGCTTCTTTATCACCCAGATGTTCATGGCAGTATTCGGTCGGTTCGGTGCCTTTTACAAAGTAGGTGAAGCGCTGGACGGGACAGTCTTCTGTTGCAAGCAGTCCGTTATGGGGGTTCACGGCTACGCCGACGACGCCCTTGGTTGGTTTGAAGTTCTTGACGGGTTCATCCTTCAGGGCTTCTTCCATGAAGTGGACCCAGATTTTCTTGGCATAGTATTTATCATCAACGAGGGAGACTTCTTTTCCTTTATCGTATCCCGTCCACACTCCCGCTGTTAATTGAGGGGAGTAGCCGATCATCCAGTTATCTGTGTTGGTCGTCCCGGATTTACCTGCGTAGGGACGGGTCGCGTCTTTCCGGATCTGAATCCCCGTTACCGTCGAATAATCATTGAGCTTAGGATCGAATATCCCGGTGAGCATATGGGTCATGACGTATGTGAGATCCGGGTCGAGCACCTGCTCTTTTTTCGATTCGCTTTCATAGATGACCTTCCCCGACCAGTCTTCCACTTTTGTAATGAAAACAGGCTTCACTTTGTAGCCGCCATTGGCAAAGATGCTATAGGCGTTGACCATATCGATGACCCGTGCCCCTGACGTACCGAGTGCCGATGAAGGATATTTTTTCACCTTTGTCGTCAATCCAAACTTCTCTTTTGCCGTTTTTGTCAAGGTGTCCTGACCGATAAAGAGGTGGGTCTTCACGGCGTACACGTTATCGGATAGAGCGATAGCCTGGGCCAGAGTGATGTCACCATCTGCATATTTATTGTTGTAATTATGAGGGGTGTACTTTTTTCCATCATCAAACGTGAAGGACGTCATTTCGCTCTTCATCGTCGTGGCTGGCGTAAATCCCTGTTTTAAAGCAGAGTAGTAGAGTAGTGGTTTGATCGTTGATCCCGGCTGGCGGATTGCCTGCACGGCACGGTTAAACGGACTCTCTTCATAATCCCTTCCCCCGACTAAAGCTGTTACATACCCATTTTTCGGATTCATGGACACAAACCCCAATTGGATATCCGATTTATCGGGGATCTGTTCCTTCACGACTTTCTCGGCGACTTTCTGATGATCGGGGTTGAGGGTCGTGTAAACCTTCAATCCCCCCATCTCAATCGTGCGTTCCTCGATTCCCAAGTCGGAACTCAGGATGCTTTTCACAACATCTTGAAAATAGGGGGCGGTTTCCGCCTTTTGATGGGCGTGCTCCCCTGTGATGCGGATGGGTGCTGCTTTGGAAACAGCCTCTTGCTCCCTTGTTATAAAGCCGTCCTCGGTCATGGACTGAAGGATGAGCTCCTGGCGCTTCTTGCTATTTTCAAGATGGGTGACAGGCGAATAGTAGGAAGGTGCTTTCGGGATCCCGGCGAGCATAGCCGCTTCTGCGACGGTCAATTGATTGGCATCTTTGCCGAAGTAATATTGACTCGCTGCCTGGACACCGTATGCCCCGTGGCCGTAGTAGATGGTATTTAAATAGCCTTCTAGAATGTCCTTCTTGGAGTAGTTCATTTCGATCCTGATCGTGTAGAGGGCTTCTGAAATCTTTCGTTTCCACGTCTTATCATGAGAAAGAAATAGATTGCGAGCGTACTGTTGTGAAATGGTACTGGCCCCCTGTACCTTCGACATCGCTTTGACGTCGGCCAGCGCTGCCCCTGCCATCCGCTTCAGGTCAAACCCGTAATGCTGGTAGAAGCTTTTATCTTCAATGGAGATCGTCGCTTCAATGAGGGCAGGCGAGATTTCCTTCAGACCCACCCAGTAGCGCTTCTCACCTGTATTCGTTTCACCTATGACCGAACCATCCTCACCATAGATCAAAGTAGATTGAGGGACGGCAAGGGGAGGCGGCCCCTGGACCTTGGCGTAAATCAAAACCCCCATGATCCCCAACAAAAAGAGAACCATAGCCGCGAGAGCCCCGACCACTGCAAATCTCGCATATTTCTTTGTCTTCTCCATTCGAGCCATCACTTCCATACCTCTCCCTACTTTCCCTACAGAGGTCCGCATCAATTGAGGGACGGACCTTGGATTTTTTTATAGTTGTCATCTCGTTTATACTGATTACTGTGTAGTATCAGTATGAAAAGTTTTACGAGATTTTAAACGTCAAAGGTTTAGAAAAAATTTCACTTGAAATTTTGCTAGATTCCACTATACTTTTTCTCATGTTTGTATTTATCATGATAGGGAAGGATAAAAATGACGTCCGATGCGGATGTTTTTATAAATAGGAGTAAAGCCCGTTATGTCAGGGTTTCGCTTAACAGAGTGATCTATTTTGTCCTGAAATGAACGTGTGAAAACTCAAACTAGTGGTATATGATTTATACAGAAACAGCGATCATCCATTAAAACAAGAAGGGAAGTTGAAACAATGAGTGGACTTTGGTACACAGAGAAACAAACAGAAAACTTCGGGATCACGATGAAAATCAAGAAGACTTTACATACAGAGCAAACGGATTTTCAATATCTTGAAATGGCTGAAACAGAAGAATGGGGCAATATGCTGTTCCTTGACGGCATGGTCATGACGAGCCGGAAGGATGAGTTCGTCTATCATGAAATGGTGGCGCATGTTCCATTATTCACGCACCCGAACCCTGAGAACGTATTGGTTGTCGGCGGTGGAGACGGTGGGGTCATCCGTGAAGTATTGAAACACCCAAGCGTAAAGAAAGCGGTTCTTGTTGAAATCGACGGAAAAGTGATCGAGTACTCCAAGAAGTATCTTCCTGAGATTGCTGGAGAATTAGAGAACGAGCGCGTGGACGTACAAGTCGACGACGGCTTCATGCACATCGCGAAGAGTGAGAACGAATATGATGTGATCATGGTCGATTCCACTGAGCCGGTAGGGCCGGCAGTTAACCTGTTCACAAAAGGATTCTACGCTGGGATCTCAAAAGCATTGAAAGAAGACGGAATCTTTGTCGCGCAATGTGATAACCCTTGGTTCAAAGCAGACCTTATCCGCCAGGTACAGAGCGACGTGAAGGAAATCTTCCCGATCACACGCCTGTACACAGCGAATATCCCGACATACCCAAGCGGACTGTGGGCCTTCACCATCGGTTCCAAAAAGCACGACCCTATCGAAGTACCGGAAGAGCGTTTCCACGACATCGAAACGAAATACTACACACCGGAACTGCACAAAGCAGCATTCGCCCTTCCGAAATTCGTTAAAGACCTGACAAAATAAATGGGAGGGACGGACCTCACATTTCAACGGTAAATCGCTTAAAATCAAGGAGGGACGGACCTGAACCAAGGTCCGTCCCTCTCTAAAAGAGAGGTTGAAGAATATGCGTTTTGATGAGGCTTATTCAGGTAATGTGTTTATTAAGAGCCATCCTTCTTATGAGGAGAGCCAGGTGGTCCTTTACGGGATGCCGATGGATTGGACGGTGAGTTACCGTCCGGGTTCCCGTTTCGGTCCTGCCCGTATCCGCGAGGTGTCGATCGGTCTGGAGGAGTATAGTGCATACCTTGACCGGGAGCTTGAAGAAGTGAAATACTATGATGCCGGTGATATCCCGCTGCCGTTCGGTAACCCGCAGCGAAGCATCGATATGATTGAAGATTATATCGACGGGCTCCTTGGCGACGGGAAGATCCCATTTGGAATGGGTGGGGAGCATCTGGTCTCATGGCCTGTAATGAAAGCTATCGCGAAGAAATATCCGGATCTAGCCATCATCCATATGGACGCTCACACCGATCTGCGTGAAGAGTACGAAGGAGAGCCCTTATCCCACTCGACTCCGATCCGTAAGATTGCCGAGCACATCGGACCGAAGAACGTTTACTCATTCGGCATCCGTTCCGGTATGAAAGAAGAATTCCAATGGGCGAAGGAAAACGGCATGCATATTTCCAAGTTCGAAGTGCTCGAGCCGCTGAAGGAAATCCTTCCACAGCTAGCAGGACGTCCTGTGTATGTGACGATCGATATTGACGTATTGGACCCTGCCCACGCTCCTGGAACAGGCACCGTGGACTGCGGCGGTATCACTTCGAAAGAATTACTGGCATCGATCCATGCCATCGCTCACTCTGACGTGAACGTCGTGGGAGCGGATCTTGTGGAAGTGGCGCCAATCTATGATCCATCCGAGCAGACAGCGAATACGGCAAGTAAGCTGATTCGTGAAATGCTTCTTGGCTGGGTAAAATAAACCATCAAAGCCTCTTCTCATTGGCAGAAGAGGCTTTTCTTTTACCGATAATCCGCTTACATCCCTCCAATAAATGAAAACTCACCGTGTTCCATTGCAATTTCCCACAATACTTCTTATACTTAATTAGTTAGAAGGAAGGGACGTCTATTTGAGGGACGGACCTATCACTTGATCGGACCCTAAAAAGAAAAGGATGTGAGTGGTTTGACGGCAAAAACGGATTACACCCCTGTCAAAGTTCACTTGAAAACCAAAATCACAATAGGAGAGGAAAGTGACTCTTTTGAATTGGTATCATTTGGTCGATACTATGAAAAAGGAGATGCCGTTTTTCTAAAGTACGATGAAGTACAAGAGGAAGGGACAACTCATACGATTGTGAAAGTCACGGATCGACAGGCCCTCATCCTTAGAAGCGGGGCAGTCAAAATGAGAATGGCCTTCAATGAACTCGAGGAACAGAATGGTTCTTACGAGAGCCAGCTCGGCACCCTTTTACTTACAACGAAAACCAAAACACTTTCACATACACAGAGTGACTCGGAGCTTGAAGGGAACTTCAACCTTTCTTACGAGTTAAAGATGCAGGACAGCCCGGTTGGGGATTATGTTATGTCCATTCACTATAAGGAGGAAGCATAGGGATATGAATATCGTCGAAAAAGTACAAGAAAACCTGAAAGCCGAAATCAAAGCAGCGGTCCTGAAAGCGGGACTTGCTACAGAGGATCAAATCCCGGATGTCATCCTTGAGATCCCGAAAGAAAAGTCACACGGGGATTATTCAACGAATATGGCCATGCAGCTTGCAAGAGTCGCAAAAAAAGCTCCGCGCATGATCGCAGACGACATCGTCGCTAACTTCGACCAGTCCAAAGCATCTATTGAAAAAATGGAGATTGCAGGACCTGGATTCATCAATTTCTATATGAACAACGAATACTTAACAGATCTGATCCCTTTGATTCTCGATCAGGATCAGGAGTACGGTCAGTCGGACGCGGGAAATGGCGAGAGAGTGAACGTCGAGTTCGTATCTGCCAACCCGACAGGCGACCTTCACCTGGGCCATGCCCGTGGAGCGGCCGTCGGTGATTCCCTATGTAACGTCCTTGAAAAAGCGGGCTACAAAGTAACCCGTGAATACTACATCAATGATGCCGGAAATCAGATTCATAACCTGGCGATCTCCGTTGAAGCACGTTACTTCCAGGCCCTTGGACAAGACAAGGCGATGCCTGAAGACGGATATCACGGAGCGGACATCATCGGAATCGGAAAGAAACTGGCTGAAGAATTCGGCTCGAAATATGCAGAAGTAAGCGATGAAGAACGCAACAAGTTTTTCCGTGAGTACGGTCTGAAGATCGAAATGGCCAAGCTTCAAAAGGACCTTGAGATGTTCCGTGTTCCATTCAACGTGTGGTACTCTGAAACATCACTATATGAAAATGGGAAAATCGATGCGGCATTGAAGACGCTGAGAGACAACGGTCACGTTTACGAAGAGGACGGCGCGACGTGGTTCCGCTCGACTGAACTGGGTGATGACAAAAACCGTGTTCTCATCAAGAACGACGGCACGTACACATACCTGACTCCGGATATTTCGTACCATAAGGATAAATTCGAGCGCGGGCATGATGTGCTGATCAATATCTGGGGAGCGGACCATCACGGATACATCCCCCGCATGAAAGCGGCCATCGAAGCACTCGGCTTTGACCGTGACAAACTGGAAGTGGAAGTCATCCAACTCGTTCACCTTTATAAAGATGGGGAAAAGATGAAGATGAGTAAGCGTACAGGAAAAGCCGTCACTTTACGTGAGCTTGTCGAAGAGGTCGGCCTTGATGCAGTCCGCTATTTCTTCGCCATGAGAAGTGCCGATACGCATATGGATTTTGACCTGGACTTAGCCGTATCCCAGTCCAACGAAAACCCTGTCTACTATGCTCAATATGCCCACGCGCGTATTTGCAGCATCCTTCGCCAGGCAGAAGAACAGGGACTGGCCTCTGAAGACAAGATCGATTTAAAGCTGATCGGTACGGAAAAAGAAGTCGACCTACTGAAAAAGCTGGGTGAATTCCCGCAAATGATCGCCGATGCAGCCGAGAAACGCACACCACACCGTGTAGCGAATTATATCAACGACCTGGCATCTGCTTTCCACAGCTTCTACAATGCCAATAAGGTTCTTGATGAAGAAAATCGTGAATTGACGACAGCACGTCTTGCTTTAGTAAAAGTCGTACGCGTCACGTTGCAAAACGCTCTTGCCTTGATCGGTGTAGCAGCTCCGGAAAAAATGTAATTATAGAAGGTCCGTCCCTCATCAGGATGGACCTTTTTCTTATATTTCGGCCGCTTTGACGTATAATAATGGAAGATGGATGAAGGAGGAGAATGGTATGAAAACGGTCGTATTAGCGATTGTAACCGGATTTTTAGTCGGGTTTATCTTTGCTTTATTTA
The DNA here is from genome assembly GCF_002563655.1 of Bacillus sp. es.034. Classification (GTDB taxonomy): domain Bacteria; phylum Bacillota; class Bacilli; order Bacillales; family Bacillaceae_B; genus Rossellomorea. The sequence continues at coordinate 968,599 of NZ_PDIY01000001.1, forward strand.
AGTTACCGATACCTGCCCCGCCTGCACTGGCAGGAATTGCAGGAATCGTGGGTATTTATCTTGGGTTCAAAGCCTTCATGGCGATTCAGCCCTGGATTGAGTCTGTATTTAAATGATGTGTACATAAAAAAAGATGAACACCCACGTGTCCATCTTTTCTTCTTTACCACTCAAGGGCCCCGCCATTGATCCTTTTCACCCCGCGAATGGACGCCAAATCTTCAATCAGCTTCAGCATGGCAAGATCTTTATGTTTGGCTTCGATCATAAAATCCACGTCCTGATCCAACGTCTTCAGGGTTTTGAAGAATCCTTCCACAAATCCCGGATCAACCAGGTCGGCATGGGAACGGAAGGCCTTATCGGATTTAGGGGAGGAGATATGTATTTTCGGCACTAAATCTCTCCTGTCCCAGGTGGCAAAAACAGCTTCAAGATATTCCTCAAGAGGCTTATCACTCGGATTGGCTTCGTGATGGTGAATGTCGAGGACCATGGGGGTGTTCTCTTTTTGACAAGCGGTGAGCGTTTCTTCGACGGTATAGGTCTTGTCGTCATTCTCAAGGGTCATGATGTCTTTTACATCCGGAGGGAGGTCTTTCAGGTTTTCATGAAAACGAATCAGCGTTTCTTCCTTATCCCCGTAGCTCCCTCCGATATGGATATTGATGACGGAATCCTTCTCGATCCCCATATATTCAAGCATCCGGTAGTGATACACCATATCTTTCACGGCATTGTCCGTCACATGCTGCTTGGGACTCGTGAATAAGGTGAACTGGTTTGGATGAAAGCTTGCCCTGATCCCGAACTTTTTGATCAGATCTCCAAGCTCCTTCCATTCGTTTTGAAAAGGGGAATGGAAATCCCATTCCACCTCGGGATGGGTGGCCAGGGGAACGAGGGAGCTCGATAATCTGTACAGCTTGATTTCATGAGCCGCGCACAGATAGAGGATGCGTTTCGTATGTTCCAGGTTTAATCTCGTCACTTTCTTCAGGCGATCCATCTGCTCGCTCTTTGGTAACTCTGTGAATCGTTTGTAGGTCATGGTTTTGGCCGGGCTTGCATCCCATAAAGAGAGGGAGTTCGCCACGAATCCCAGTCGGACTTTCATGTGTCTCCCCCCTAAAGTAAGATAGAAATGACTGAAGCGACGCGTTCTTTTAACCGTGTGAGCATGGAAACCGATGAAAGGTCGCTTTCGCTTAACATGTCGGATGCCGCCATGTCTTTCTCCATTTCCGTTTTCAACGTCTGGATAAATTCTTTATCGTAAATCAGGTTATTGATTTCTAAATTGATAAAGAAGCTGCGCTTATCAAAATTGCCAGTGCCGATATCGCAGAAATGATCATCGACGACCATCACTTTTGCATGGTAAAAACCGTCCAAGAATTGATACACTTTCGCACCCTTTGCGAGGAGCGGTCTGAAATACGGAAAGGCCGCTTCTTTCACCAGCATATGATCGGCATTATTCGGTATAATGATCTTGACGGTGACACCCCTGCCCAGCGCGTCCAAAAGGGTATCCATCAATTTGGGGGTGGGAATGAAATAAGGCGTACCGATGATGATTTCATCTTGTGCCTCGTCGATGAATTTACCAAAGAAGTCTTCGATATTGATCCCCTCGGTTGGGAAAATCCGATGTTCGATGCTTCCTTTTTCAGAAGGAGGGAAATACGCTGCTTCGTCCTTTAAATCTTTCTGGGTCGTACGGAACCAGTCAATACAGAATTCCGTTTGCAGATCATGAACACCTTCTCCTGTGAGGCGGAGGTGATAATCCCTCCACGGAGAAAGCTCCGGCTTATCATTTTCATCGATATATTCCTTCCCGATGTTGTACCCGCCCAAATAACCGGTCACCCCATCGATGACGGTGATCTTCCGGTGATTACGCTGCTGGGAGGAAAAGAACAGGTAGGGAAACTTGACTCTTCGGCAATAATCGACTTCCACACCTGCATCCCGAAGCTCCTTTACCTTCGACTTCGGGACGTTATGACTGCCGATCTGGTCCATCAGAAGACGGACTTCAATCCCTTCTTGTGCCTTTCCTTTCAGCAGTTCCAGGAACCTGTTGGCAAAATGGTCATCCTGGACGATATAAAATAATACATGAATAGAAGACGTTGCTTCTCTCATCTCTTTAAACATCTGATCAAAAAGCTCGGGGCCTCTTGAAAATAATTGAATATCACTATTTCGCTTTTCATAATCTCTTCTTGTCCGCGTCCGGATGAAATGGCTTCTTCCCAATTTGAAATCGAGCATCAGCCATCCGATGATTGCGGCAAGGAGAACCAGTAGGATTAACCACCACATAGAATCACTCTCTCATTTGCATTATCTTTAGTATGTCCTCTTTCTTACGTACATTACATCCTTTCTTCTTTTCCCTTTCATGAGTCCTTTTGAAACCTGTGGGGGGTACTAATAGTCCTGTTTGTTTTCAAGGAATGAATAATCGTTCATGAAAAGGTTTTCATTTTTATTGAGAAAAACCATTGACTGAATGCTCATTCATAATATAATGGAGATATGAACTATTCAGAATATTAATTTGGTTTGTAAAAGTTTGAACAAAGGGGATGTTCAAATCAGGCCAATGAAGGGGGAGTGTTTGTCTATGAATGGGTTACTCATTCTCAATTGGGTCGCATTTATCCTTGTGACCGTTTATGCACTGAGTCTGTTTGTGTATGTAGTAAAGACGAGAATTGAATATATTAAGCTCGGGAAAAAAGTGGAATTCGATAAACGATTCAAAGAACGGTTCCAGAAAATCCTGGTTAACGTCTTCGGACAGAAGAAACTCCTGAAGGATAAGAAAAGTGGAGCGATCCACGTCATGTTCTTCTACGGTTTCATCCTTGTCCAGTTCGGGGCCATCGATTTCATCTGGAAGGGGCTTGCTCCGGGAAGTCACTTACCACTTGGGCCGCTATATCCAGGCTTCACGTTCTTCCAGGAGATCGTCACACTGATGATCCTCGTCGCGGTTGTCTGGGCGTTCCATCGCCGCTATGTGGAAAAGCTGGTCCGTTTAAAAAGAGGATTCAAATCAGGGCTTGTTCTCTTGTTCATCGGTGGATTAATGCTTTCGGTCCTAGTCGGGAACGGGATGGGCATCATTTGGCACGGTGAAGACCTTGCCTGGACGGAGCCTATTGCATCGCTGATCGCAGGAGCACTTGGAGGCATCGGGGAAACGGCGTCCATCGCCATTTTCTATGTGGCCTGGTGGATTCATTTACTATTCTTGTTGGCATTCCTTGTGTATGTGCCGCAATCCAAGCATGCGCATTTAATTGCAGGTCCTGCCAATGTTTATTTCAATCGTTTAGACAACCCTGGAAAGCTTAAGCCGATCGACTTTGAAGATGAGTCAGCTGAAAGCTTCGGGGTAGGTAAAATTGAAGAGTTTACGCAGCATCAGATGATCGACTTCTACGCATGTGTGGAGTGTGGTCGTTGTACGAATATGTGTCCGGCAACCGGAACAGGGAAAATGCTTTCCCCTATGGACCTGATCGTCAAGCTTCGTGATAACCTGACGAATCACGGTGCTGTCGTGACGCAGAAGAAGCCATGGGTGCCGACATTCGCATTCAATGGCACAAAAGGGAATCAATTAGCTATGGCAAGTGCGACTCAAGCGGCCGAAGAAGCGGCAGCAGGAGCTGCGTACAGTCCAAGCCTGATCGGGGACGTCATCACAGAAGAAGAAATCTGGGCATGTACAACGTGCCGTAACTGTGAAGACCAATGTCCGGTCATGAATGAGCACGTGGATAAAATCATTGACCTTCGCCGCTACCTCGTTCTGACGGAAGGGAAGATGGATGCCGACGCACAGCGCGCCATGCAAAACATCGAGCGCCAGGGGAATCCTTGGGGTCTGAACCGTAAAGAACGTGAAAACTGGCGTGAAGCGAGAGAAGACGTGACGATTCCTACGGTAAAAGAAATGAAAAAAGCAGGGGAAGACTTCGAATTCCTATTCTGGGTCGGATCCATGGGTTCATTCGATAACCGAAGCCAAAAGATCGCTTTATCTTTCGCCAAGCTGATGAATGAAGCCGGCGTGAAGTTCGCGATTCTCGGTAATAAAGAAAAGAACTCCGGTGATACACCGAGACGTCTCGGAAACGAATTCTTGTTCCAGGAGCTTGCCGGTCAAAATATCGCTGAGTTCGAAAAACATGAAATCAAGAAAATCGTAACGATTGATCCGCATGCGTACAACATTTTTAAAAATGAGTATCCGGACTTTGGTCTGGAAGCGGAAGTCTATCACCATACAGAACTTCTTCATCAACTGGTACAGGAAGGTCGCTTGAAGCCTCAATACGAAGTGAACGAAACAATCACCTTCCATGATTCCTGTTACCTTGGACGTTACAACGAAGTGTACGATCCACCTCGTGAAATCCTGAAATCCATTTCCGGCGTGAAATTGGTCGAGATTGAACGTAACCGTGAAAAAGGCATGTGCTGTGGAGCAGGTGGAGGACTGATGTGGATGGAAGAAGACGCAGGACACCGCGTCAACGTCTCCCGTACTGAGCAGGCACTGGCAGTCAGTCCGTCGGTCATCAGCTCGGGCTGTCCATACTGTCTGACGATGCTGTCGGATGGTACGAAAGCGAAGGAAGTGGAAGAAACGGTTTCTACGCTGGATGTAGCAGAAATCCTTGAAAAAGCCGTTTGTGGCGATCTAAAGGACCAACCGGCTGCATCTTAAAAAGAATATTATCAACACAATAATGAATTAGACACATATTCAGGAGTGAAACAAAATAGTTTCTATTGCGTTTCACTCCTATTGTTTTTCTACAATAATAAATTTGATGGAAAAATAAAAACATTCTAAAAAATCGGGTGCGTTTGCACTCAAAATGAAGTACAATAAAGATATATCGGGGACAAAAATTGTCCCTTCTCTTATGGGGATTAGTTGAGCGAGCGTTCAGTCGAAAGTCGATCAAATTTTTTTAAGGCAAATTGAAAGCGGATACAAAATGACGGATAAATCCATATAAAGGAGAGCGATGGAGATGGGGAAAACGGTTATTCTAGACGGAGCAAGAACACCTTTTGGTAAATTCGGGGGAAGCCTCAGCGGTTTTACAGCTTCAGAGCTTGGCGGTTTCGCAGTAAAGGAAGCCTTGAAACGGGCCGGAGTAAGCGGTGAAGAAGTGGAAGAAGTCATCCTCGGATCCGTTTTACAAGGGGGACAGGGACAAATCCCTTCACGTCAAGCTTCACGCCACGCGGGCTTACCTTGGAATGTCAAAACGGAAACCATTAATAAAGTTTGTGCATCAGGAATGCGCAGCGTCACACTGGGAGACCAGATCATCCGTGCAGGCGACGGTGAAGTGATCGTGGCAGGTGGAATGGAATCCATGTCCAATGCCCCTTACATCCTTCCGAAAGCGCGTTGGGGATTCAAAATGGGAGATTCACAAGTAAAGGATCTGATGGTTCACGATGGATTGACGTGCAGCTTCAACAACGTCCACATGGGAACGTACGGAAATGAAACAGCGAAGGAATTTGAACTATCAAGAGAAGAGCAGGATGAGTGGGCACTGAGAAGCCATCACAGATCCGTAAAAGCGACCGAGGAGGGTGTGCTCGGTGAAGAAATCGTTGCCGTTGAGGTTCCGCAACGCAAAAGAGATCCGGCTGTCGTCGCAAAAGATGAAGCCCCACGTAAAGAAACATCCATCGAGGCGCTGGCTAAATTAGGGCCGGTCTTCGGATCAGAAGGAACCATTACAGCCGGAAACGCTCCAGGCGTCAACGACGGAGCGGCAGCCATGGTCCTCATGAGCGAGGAAAGAGCGGTGAAAGAAGGGAAGCAACCATTAGCGACGATTCTTGGGCATACGGCCATCGCCGTTGAGGCAAAGGATTTCCCGCAAACACCGGGACTTGTGATCAACGAGCTTCTCAAGAAAACAGGGAAATCACTGGAAGAGATCGATCTGTTTGAAATTAACGAAGCATTTGCAGCCGTGGCTTTAACGAGCGGGAAAATCGCCGGTCTTGATCCGGAGAAAGTCAATGTGAACGGTGGAGCCGTTGCCCTTGGTCATCCGATCGGAGCAAGCGGGGCACGCATCATCCTGACACTCGCATACGAACTGAAACGCCGCGGAGGAGGAATCGGGATTGCCTCGATCTGCAGCGGCGGCGGTCAAGGGGATGCGATTATGATTGAGGTAGGGAAGCAGTAGGTGGAGTTGTTTGTACCTGGTACAAATGGTGTTGTTTGTACCAGGTATACAATCGGTGAAATGTACCTGGTACACACCAATAGTTCAGCAGCTGACCCACAAAAAAACCAACTAGATTACTAGTCTCATATAACAAAGGGGAGAACACAATGAACATCAAAAACATAATGGTCATCGGCGCAGGACAAATGGGCTCGGGTATCGCCCAGGTCTGTGCACAGGCAGGATTCAACGTATACCTGAACGATTTGAAAGAAGAGTTTGTCCAAAAGGGAATGGGTGTCATCACGAAGAATCTGACGCGTTCCGTTGAAAAAGGGAGAATGTCTGAAGAAGATAAAACCGCTACCATCAACCGACTGAAGGCTTCAACGGATATCCACGATGCAAAGGAAGTGGATCTTGTCATCGAAGCAGCAGTTGAAAATATGGACATCAAGACGAAGATTTTTGCTCAGTTGGATGAGATCACGCCGGAGCATACCATCCTTGCTTCCAATACTTCATCCCTTCCGATCACAGAAATCGCTGCAGCAACAAAGCGTCCGAAACAAGTGATCGGGATGCATTTCATGAATCCCGTCCCAGTGATGAAGCTTGTTGAAATCATTCGTGGACTTGCGACGACGGACGAAGTGTATCAGGCGATCGAAGACATGACGAAATCCCTCAATAAAGTACCTGTGGAAGTGGAAGACTTTCCTGGATTCGTTTCAAACCGCATACTGATGCCGATGATCAATGAAGCGATCTTCACCCTTTATGAAGGGGTGGCGAGCAAAGAGGCGATCGATGAAGTAATGAAGCTCGGTATGAATCACCCGATGGGACCGCTAACTCTGGCTGACTTCATCGGACTCGATACATGTCTTTATATCATGGAAACCCTGCACGAAGGCTTCGGTGATGATAAATACCGTCCATGCCCGCTATTGAGAAAATATGTAAAAGCAGGCTGGCTGGGCAAGAAAACGGGCCGCGGCTTCTATTCGTACGAGTGATCACGACGAACATCAGGGAGGAAACAGTCATGGAGTTACGATTCACGGAAGAGCAGCAGATGATGAGAAAGATGGTCCGGGATTTTGCCGAAACAGAAATCCAGCCATTCATCGAGAAGATGGAAGCGGGAGAGTTTCCGAGGGATATTTTAAAAAAGATGGCCGAACTTGGTTTGATGGGGATCACGATCCCGGAGAAATATGGCGGGTCTGAGATGGATTTCACCTCGTATATCATCGCGATTCATGAGTTATCGAAAGTAAGCGCCACCATCGGGGTCATCCTGTCGGTTCATACATCTGTAGGAACCAATCCGATCCTTTACTTTGGAAACGAAGAACAGAAACAAAAGTATCTTCCAAAGCTTGCAACAGGTGAGTATTTAGGGGCCTTCTGCCTGACGGAGCCAAGTGCAGGATCCGATGCGAAGAGCCTCAAATCCCGGGCCGAAAAGCGCGGGGACCACTATGTGGTGAACGGATCGAAAGTCTTCATCACGAATGGTGGGGAAGCGGATACGTATATTGTATTTGCGACGACGGATTCGACGAAGGGGAGCCGTGGGGTATCGGCCTTCATCGTTGAAAAGGATACACCTGGTCTTGTGATCGGGAAAGATGAACATAAAATGGGGCTGCACGGTTCCCGGACCGTCCAGCTGACGTTTGAAGATATGAAGGTCCCGACTGAAAACCTTCTCGGTGAAGAAGGGGAAGGGTTCAAGATAGCCATGGCGAACCTGGATGCCGGCAGGATCGGAATTGCCGCGCAGGCACTCGGAATCGCCGAAGCGGCTTTCGATTACTCTACGGCTTATGCAAAAGAACGGGTGCAATTCGGCAAGCCGATCGCCGCGCAGCAGGGAATCGGCTTTAAGCTTGCCGATATGGCGACGGCCGTTGAAGGCTCGAAGCTCCTTGTGTACAGGGCTGCGAATCTGCGCTCTAACAACATCTCCTGTGGGAAAGAAGCGAGTATGGCTAAGCTGTTTGCTTCGAAAACAGCCGTTGAAGTATCGACGGAAGCGATTCAGGTGTATGGCGGATATGGCTACACGAAGGAGTATCCGGTGGAGCGGTTGTTCCGTGATGCGAAGGTGACGGAGATTTATGAGGGTACGAGTGAGATTCAGCGGATGGTGATTGGGAAGCATTTGTTGGTGTAGATGAAAGTGTTTATTTGAAATTTTGATAGGGTGTCGTTGTGCATATATTCTGAAGCGTGTCAGGCCCCGATTAATATTTTAGTGTTTCGTGGCGTAAAGAGGTTTGTTGCATGGCTGGTTTTTTAGGGTGCCAGACCCGGTATGAAGTAGATATGAGGAGGAAGTTGAGATGAATTTTAAATTGTCGGAAGAGCATGAAATGATACGTAAGATGGTGCGTGATTTTGCGCGGAATGAGGTGGCTCCTACTGCTGCTGAGCGTGATGAGGAAGAGCGTTTTGATATGGATCTGTTCAAGAAGATGGCGGAGCTTGGGTTGACGGGGATTCCTTGGCCGGAAGAGTACGGCGGGATCGGCAGTGACTATCTGGCGTATTGTATCGCTGTTGAAGAACTATCAAGAGTGTGTGCGTCTACAGGTGTTACACTTTCTGCCCATACTTCATTGGCTGGATGGCCGGTATACAAATTCGGTACGGAAGAGCAGAAACAGAAATACCTTCGTCCAATGGCGCAGGGTGAAAAGATCGGGGCTTACGGCTTGACTGAGCCGGGTTCAGGATCTGATGCAGGTGGCATGAAGACGACGGCCCGTTTAGAAGGAGATCACTACGTATTGAATGGCTCTAAAATTTTCATCACAAACGGTGGAATCGCTGATACGTATATCGTATTTGCTTTGACAGATCCATCACAGCGCCAGCGTGGAACGAGTGCGTTCATCGTAGAGGCAGACTTCGAAGGGTTCTCCGTTGGAAAGAAAGAGAAGAAGCTCGGAATCCGTTCTTCGCCGACGACTGAAATCGTATTTGAAGATTGCAAGGTACCGAAAGAGAATATGCTCGGCAACGAAGGCGATGGCTTCAAGATTGCGATGATGACACTTGATGGCGGACGTAACGGGATTGCCGCTCAAGCAGTGGGGATTGCCCAGGGAGCACTTGATGCCTCCGTTGATTACGCAAAAGAGCGTGAGCAGTTCGGTAAACCGATTGCGGCGAACCAGGGGATTTCATTTAAGATCGCTGATATGGCGACATCCATCGAGGCTTCACGTCTATTAACCTATCAAGCTGCTTGGCTTGAGTCTGAAGGGCTTCCATACGGTAAAGAATCGGCGATGTCGAAGCTGATGGCCGGGGATACGGCGATGAAAGTGACGACGGAAGCGGTTCAGATCTTCGGTGGTTATGGCTACACGAAGGATTATCCGGTGGAGCGTTATATGCGTGATGCGAAGATCACTCAGATTTATGAGGGAACGCAGGAGATTCAGAGATTGGTTATTTCGCGGATGGTGACGAAGTAAGGTTTGTCGTCCGGGATCTGATTGCTTTGTTGGGGGATGAAGTAGTCAGGATAGGAATTAGGGGTCAATGGGAGAATCGGAATATAAAGGCGGTCGGTTGTTTTGAATAAGAAGAGGGAAGTTCATGCTTCGGTTAAGGATGAGCGTTTGGTGAAAAAGCGGCGTGATCAGATGATTCGCGGGGCCGTCTCTCTGTTTAAACAAAAGGGGTTTCACCGCACCACGACTAGAGAGATTGCAAAGGCCGCCGGATTCAGTATCGGAACGCTGTATGAATATATACGAACAAAGGAAGATGTCCTGTATTTAGTGTGTGACAGCATTTATGAGCAGGTTCGATTGGAGCTTGAGGAGCTAGATGTCGGCAAAGGGACGATTGAGAGTTTGAGGCTCGGCATTGCCCATTATTTCAAGGTGATGGACCGGATGCAGGATGAAGTCCTTGTCATGTATCAGGAAGCGAAATCACTGTCAAAGGACGCCCTTCCCTATGTTCTGCGCAAGGAACTTGAAATGGTGGGAATGGTGGAAGATCTCATTAAAGGCTGCGTCGACAGTGGAAGACTTGAGCTTGATGAAGATCAGATCCATATGCTGGCCCAGAATGTATTCGTCCAGGGACAGATGTGGGGATTCCGTCGTTGGGCCATGCAGAAACGATTTACGCTGGAGGAATACATCGATCTTCAAATCGAACTACTTTTTGCAGGAATCATCGGATTTGAAAAACAAGGGAGAACAGGGGGAGTAATATGAGCACGGTTGAGATTTATAAACCAAAGCACCATGTTCGTTTTGTCACGGCATCGAGCCTGTTTGACGGACATGATGCGTCGATCAACATAATGCGTCGGATTATCCAGGCAAGTGGGGCAGAAGTCATCCACTTGGGCCATAACCGTTCTGTAGAGGAAGTCGTCAATGCCGCTATTCAGGAAGATGTTCAGGGTATTGCGATTTCATCCTATCAGGGTGGACACGTGGAATACTTTAAATATATGTACGACCTTTTAAAAGAAAGAGGGGCTTCCCATATCCGCATTTATGGCGGAGGCGGCGGAGTGATCATCCCGCGTGAAATTAAAGAACTTCACGAATACGGGATCGCCCGCATCTTCTCTCCTGAAGACGGACGTACGCAGGGTCTTCAAGGGATGATCAATAAGATGATCGAGGAATGTGATTTCCCTACCATCAAGGGAAGCGTCAATCAGGAAGTCGAGAAGCTTTCGACTGGAAATGTGAACACAGTGTCGAAGCTGATTTCACTTGCCGAGTATCAAGTCGGAGCGAATGAAGAAGTGGCGGCTACAGCCCAGACCGTTTTTTCTGAAATCAAGAGCTTGGCGAAAAAAGCGCCTGTCTTGGGGATTACCGGGACGGGTGGAGCTGGGAAGAGTTCCCTGACGGATGAACTGATCCGTCGTTTCACCAACGAGCTTCCTGAAAAGAAAATCGCGATTCTGTCCATCGATCCAACGAAACAAAAAACGGGAGGAGCCCTACTAGGGGACCGTATCCGCATGAATGCGATCTTCAATCCCCGTGTTTACATGCGAAGCCTTGCTACCCGTGGGTCGAAAACGGAACTTTCACTGGCGATTAAGGACGCAATTAATGTTGTGAAAGCGGCAGGATATGACCTGATCGTCGTGGAAACGAGCGGGATCGGGCAGGGGGATGCGGAAATCGCAGAGATCTGTGATATGTCCATGTACGTCATGACTAGTGAGTTCGGAGCTCCGTCCCAGCTGGAAAAAATCGATATGATCGATTTTGCCGATCTGATCGTTATCAATAAATTCGAGCGCAAAGGCTCGGAGGATGCGAGACGCCAGGTACAGAAGCAGTACCAGCGCAGTCATATGCTCTTTGATAAAGATCTCGATGACATGCCTGTGTACGGAACGATTGCCAGCCAGTTCAATGATCCTGGAACCAATGCCTTATTTGCCGCTATCGTGGAAACGGTGAACAAGAAAATGGAGCTGGATTGGAAAACGGGCTTCTCGAAAGATGTCGATGTCGAGAAGCAGAACGTCATCATCCCAAATAATCGCCGTTATTATCTGCGTGAGATTGCGGAAACCGTCCGTAATTATCATAAAAAAGCAGAAGAGCAGGTGAACCTGGCACGCCGATTATTCCAGCTTGAAGGGGCAATCGAAGCGGTCAATGAAAAAGAAACGAATGACGGGGTCGTAACGTCCCTTCAAACGTTGAAAGATGAAGTAGAAAACAAATTAACATCAGAATCGAAACAGATTTTGCAAAAATGGGATGATCTTAAAGAAACCTACAGCAAGGATCAGTTCATCACAAAGATCCGTGATAAAGAAATCGTCACGGAGTTAAAGACAAAGAGTTTATCCGGACTCGATATCCCGAAAGTATCCCTTCCGAAATACAAAGACTACGGTCAGATTCTCGATTGGGTCTATAAAGAGAATGTTCCAGGCTCATTCCCTTACACGGCAGGAGTATTCCCGTTCAAACGCAAAGGGGAAGATCCGAAGCGTCAGTTCGCCGGTGAAGGAACACCTGAACGGACGAACCGCCGTTTCCACTATTTATCCAAAGATGATGATGCGAAACGATTGAGTACCGCCTTTGATTCTGTGACGTTATACGGTGAAGATCCGGATCACCGTCCGGACATCTACGGAAAAGTCGGAGAGAGCGGCGTGAGCATCTGTACGCTTGAAGATATGAAGAAGCTGTATGCAGGTTTTGACCTGTGTGCTCCTTCTACATCCGTGTCTATGACGATCAATGGTCCGGCACCGATTATCCTTGCCATGTATATGAACACGGCGATTGATCAGCAGATCCGTATGAAGGAAGAAGAGATCGGCCGCGTATTAACGGTGGAAGAGTATGTGGAAGTAAAGGAACAGACCCTTCAAGTCGTCCGCGGAACGGTTCAGGCAGATATTTTAAAAGAAGATCAGGGTCAGAACACTTGTATCTTCTCAACCGAATTCGCCCTGCGCATGATGGGGGATATCCAGCAGTACTTCATCGATCACAAAGTACGAAACTATTACTCTGTATCGATTTCCGGCTATCATATCGCCGAAGCGGGAGCGAACCCGATTTCCCAGCTTGCCTTCACATTGGCGAACGGGTTTACGTACGTGGAATACTATTTAAGCCGCGGAATGGATATCAACGCCTTTGCACCAAACTTATCGTTCTTCTTCTCAAACGGCCTCGATCCCGAGTATACGGTGATCGGACGCGTCGCACGACGAATTTGGTCAACGGTTATGAGAGATAAATATGGTGCCAACGAACGCAGTCAGAAGCTGAAGTACCATATTCAAACATCCGGTCGTTCACTCCATGCACAGGAGATTGATTTCAACGATATCCGTACGACGCTCCAAGCGTTGATGGCCTTGCAGGATAACTGTAACTCCCTGCACACGAATGCCTATGACGAAGCGATTACGACACCGACGGAGGAATCCGTGCGCCGTGCCATGGCGATCCAGATGATTATCACGAAAGAGCACGGATTATCGAAAAATGAAAATCCGCTTCAAGGATCGTTCATCGTAGAAGAGCTGACGGATCTCGTGGAAGAAATGGTCCTCACAGAATTCGACCGCTTAAATGACCGCGGCGGCGTACTCGGATCCATGGAGACCCAGTATCAACGCGGGAAGATCCAGGAGGAATCCATGTTCTACGAAATGAAGAAACATTCCGGTGAGCTTCCGATCGTAGGAGTGAACACGTACCTGAATCCGAATCCACCTTCAGAAGAACAAATGGACAGCATGGAACTGGCACGTGCCACAAAAGAAGAAAAAGAAACACAAATTCATAATCTGCGGGACTTCCAATCTCAACATAAAGACCAAACCGAAGAAGCCCTCACCCGTCTGAAACAGGCAGCAGTGGGCGGAGGAAACATCTTCGAACAACTCATGGAAACCGTAAAAGTCGCAAGCCTCGGCCAAATCACACGCGCCCTCTACGAAGTAGGCGGCCAATACCGACGCAATATGTAACAAATAAAAGGAAAAGAGACTACTGTAGGGGTGCAGTAGTCTCTTTTTTACAGGTGGCTTATATTTGATGAACAGTATGCATAGTATGAATGATGGTGGTTTTTGTCACGTTTCAAGCTTATAAAAAAATAAAAAGAAAGCCCAACAAGTTTAAAAACCCGCCAAACCGTCTATCCTTTATACGAAATCAACCAATTTTTAACATGAACTTAATACTTATAGGGTAAGATATCCTATATAATAAGAATTATCAGACAAGTAACGGGGAAATACGATACATACGTTTGGATGTGAGACTGTGAAGACCATTTTACGCTACATACTATTCATCATCACCATATACGCCGCCATCCTTTTATATCAATTTCAACTGGGCGCCATCCCTTTTTTCCTGCTCTCTTTTTATCTATTCTATGAAGCGTTCCGGGTGATCAAAAACGCTCAGAAAGAAGAGAAGGTAGGAAATGGGAGGCCATCTTGAAATCAAATGCGAAAAAAATGCGGGAAAAACGAGATATGTCTAGCATAAAGTGATTTATATTGTTTATAATGTTGAATATGGTTAAAATTGATAATGGAGAATTTTTGCCCTTTTTTACTCTACTTAGTAGAGTGTGAAATAGAGAAAGGAAGTGCGTAAAGTGAGTCTTAAGCAATTATCCAAAGAAGAATTGCGTCAAACATCATTCATTGAATTGGCACATGAAATTTTAGTAGAGAAAAAGCAAGCGATGGCCTTTGAAGAGATCGTAAAGGAAATCAAAGGTTTGCTTGAAATCTCTGATAAAGAGGTTAAGAGCCGTTTACTTCAATTCTACACGGACTTGAATATCGACGGACGATACATTGCCATGGGTGATAACCGTTGGGGATTAAGAGAATGGTACCCGGTTGATCAAATTGAGGAAGAGACCGTTCCAACGATGAAATCCAGCAAGAAGAAAAAGGCGAAGAAGAAAGACGAAGATCTGGATCTTGAAGATTTCGATGATCTGGATGATGAAGATCTTGATTATGAAGATCTTGATGATGCAGATGACGATGATGATCTGACGGATGACGACGACGATGTCGAGGTTGATGATGCAGACGAGGATCTTGATATCGATGACGACGAGGAAGAGCTCGAGATCGATGAATTCGACGAAGCCGACGATGAAGACGAAGACGAAGAAGATGAATTGGAAGAAGAGGAAGAGAAATAATCTCCTCCGAATCAGTGCGGCTCCCGCCAGGCTTTTGGGCCTTCCGGGGGCCTTTTGATTTGCGTGAAATGAGTGAAAATTCTATCCCTTATTCTATGCTTGACTTCTACCTCTTAGGAAGGTAGTATTTTATTTGGGCTCCCTAAAAAGGGACAGATTACGTATATCACGCTCCCCTTACAAGATTGTAAGCGGGGCGTTTTTTGTTTTTATACAGAAGAATGCTTTGACATGACAAGGTTTTAAATGTGAAGGATCGATTCTTTTAAGACCCCTTACATCTTTACGTATCTTAATAATAAGAGGCTGTCTTTTAGCTGGTTTATGCACATGGATTTATTTTAGGAGAATGGACTTGTCCTTCTTTGAACAAGATAAATTCATGACATAACTACATAAGAGACACCCTCTACTTTTTTTGAACCAAACTTACTTTATAAGGGGGACATATACATGACTAAGTATATTTTCGTAACAGGCGGCGTGGTGTCGTCACTAGGGAAAGGGATTACAGCAGCGTCCCTTGGAAGACTATTGAAAAACCGTGGAGTGAGCGTCACGATCCAGAAGTTCGATCCATACATCAACGTGGATCCGGGAACGATGAGTCCTTATCAGCACGGAGAAGTATTCGTAACCGATGATGGTGCCGAGACGGATCTTGACCTTGGTCACTACGAGCGTTTCGTTGATATCAATCTGACGAAATACAGCTCTGTGACAACAGGTAAAATCTATTCTACTGTACTGAAAAAAGAGCGCCGCGGAGATTATTTGGGCGGAACAGTGCAGGTCATACCGCATATCACAAATGAAATCAAAGAGCGCGTTTACCGTGCCGGCCGCGAAACGAATTCCGATGTCGTGATCACGGAGATCGGTGGTACGGTAGGGGATATCGAGTCTCTTCCATTCCTTGAAGCGATCCGCCAGATCAAGAGTGATGTCGGTCGTGACAACGTGATGTATATTCACTGTACGCTGATCCCTTACATTAAAGCGGCAGGTGAAATGAAGACGAAACCGACTCAGCACAGTGTAAAAGAACTTCGCAGTCTCGGTATCCAGCCGAATGTCATCGTCGTGCGTACAGAAATGCCGATGACCCAGGATATGAAAGACAAGATCGCGTTATTCTGTGATATCGATAAACATGCGGTAATCGAAGCGATGGATGCAGATACACTTTATTCTGTACCACTTGCCCTTCAGGATCAGAAACTTGATGAAATCACTTGTCAGCACTTGAAACTGAACTGCCATGAAGCAGATATGACCGAGTGGAATGAACTGGTTGACCGGGTGAAAAATCTTTCCCGCAAAACAAGGATTGCCCTTGTCGGGAAATATGTTGAACTGCAGGATGCCTATATTTCTGTAGTGGAAGCTCTTCGTCATGCAGGATATCATTTTGATAGCGATATTGAAGTGAGATGGTTGAACTCTGAGCTTGTCGATAACGAAAATGTTGCGGAGAAGCTTGCTGACGTGGATGGAATCCTTGTACCAGGCGGCTTCGGTGACCGTGGTGTCGAAGGGAAGATCGCTGCGACTCAATATGCCCGTGAAAATAAGATTCCGTTCCTTGGAATCTGCCTTGGTATGCAGCTTGCATCTGTCGAATATGCTCGTAATGTACTTGGTATGGAAGGAGCTCACTCAGCTGAGTTGAATCCTGAAACGCCATACCCGGTCATCGATCTATTACCAGAACAAAAGGACATCGAAGACCTTGGCGGGACACTGCGTCTCGGACTATACCCATGTAAGCTGACAAAAGGTTCAAAAGCCTATGCGGCCTACGACGGGGAAGTTGTATACGAACGTCACCGTCACCGCTTCGAATTCAACAATCACTACCGTGAGCAAATGGAAAAAGCCGGCTTTATCTTCTCAGGCACAAGCCCTGATGGCCGCCTTGTGGAAATCATCGAGCTGAGCGACCACCCATGGTTCGTTGCATCTCAATTCCACCCGGAATTCACCTCACGCCCGACCCGCCCGCAGCCTCTATTCAGAGACTTCGTGGAAGCGTCCCTTGCGTATGGTGAAAAATAAATTCTGATTGATAGCCCTCCCGGTTTGGGAGGGCTTTTTTGTAGTGTGGGAGTGGTGTGTAGAATTAATTCTGCAAACCCGACACAGAATTTTTTAAAAAAGAATATTGACAATATTTCCACATATCGTTAATATAGCGATTATAGCAAAACCGAACACAACCAAATTTCATAATCTCTTATAAAGAGTTGGCAGAGGGACTGGCCCGATGACGCCCGGCAACCTACCGTTTACGACGGAAAGGTGCTAAGACCTGCAGGAAGCATTTCCTGAGTGATAAGAGCACGTTTATTTATACATAAACCTCTTTTCTCTTGGGAAAAGGGGTTTTTTTATTTGAAAAAATGGAGGGGGATCCCCCTCGGGAGGAGAAAAGAAAGATGAAAAAAACGGCATCATTACTCGTATTAATCGCACTACTTTTCAGTTTGGCGGCTTGTCAGCCAAAGGTATCACAGGAGGCGGAAGCAGACGGCGGGGAAGCGACTTCCGATCATCCATTAGCCAATAAAAAAATTGCCCTTATCATGCAAATCAATCTCGGGACATTTTCCGCTCAATACATAGAAGGGGTCAAGGAACAGGTGGAAAAGTTCGGGGGGAAGGTTCAAGTGTTCACTTCGGAAGGGGATCTCGCCAAAATGTCCTCTAACCTGGACGCGGCGATCAACCAAAAATTTGATGGCATCCTGATCGACCATGGAACGAAAGAAGCTCTGCAATCAGGGGTGGAAAAGGCGAAAGAACAAAATATTCCGGTTGTCGTATTTGATGCGGATGTGGCATCAGAAGGAGTGACGGTCCTCGAGCAGGGGGACAAACAAATGGCTGAACAAACCTTGACGAAGCTTTCAGATGAGCTTGGCGGCAAGGGTGAGATCGTAAAAATTTGGGTCGCAGGCTTTGCGCCCATGGAAAGACGTCAGTCGGCATACGAAGAATTTTTAAAGGGAAATCCGGATATTAAAGAAGTCGCGGCATTTGGAGCAGCGAGTCAGAATACAGCGCTGGATACACAGGCCCAAATGGAGGCTATCTTGAAACAATATCCAAACAAAGGGGACATCGATGCTGTCTGGGCAGCATGGGATGAATTTGCGAAAGGTGCCGTCCGGGCAATCGAAGCGGCAGGCAGAGATGAAATCAAAGTATACGGAATCGATATGAGTGACGAGGATCTTCAGATCATTCAAAAAGACGGCAGCCCTTGGGTGGCATCGGCAGCTGTAGATCCGAAAGATATCGGCAGGGTCCAGGTCCGCTTCCTTTATCAAAAGCTTGACGGAAAAGAAACGCCTGAAAAGGTGAAATTGGATCCTGTGTTCATTGAAAAAGCTGCTTTACCGAAAGAATCGATTACAACGGATCAATTGAACGAGCATATTGAAGGATGGGGAGCGAGTGAGCAGGGATATACAGATGAGTTGAAAGAGCTCGAATCTTCGTTCACAAACTAGAAAGGAGCTGGGAGCGATGGGGTCTCCACTTTTGAATATGTCGGGTATCAACAAGAGCTTTTCTGGAGTGAAAGCACTGAAAAATGCTAGATTCGATGTGCTGGGGGGAGAAGTTCATGCCCTGCTGGGAGCGAATGGGGCAGGGAAAAGCACCCTGATGAAAATTTTATCAGGAGCCTATGTCGGGGATAGTGGGGACATCACCCTTCTCTCTGAAAAAAGAGTCTATGAATCTCCGAAGGAAGCCAAGGAACACGGCATTCACTGTGTCTACCAGGAAGTGGATACGGCCATCGTCCCTGAGCTCTCGGTGGCGGAAAATATCTGCCTGGATCAATTCTCGCAAAAAGGTTCTCTCTTCATCACCCAAAAAAAGCTCAAAAAAGAAGCAGAGGGGGCACTGAGTAAGATCGGGGCCGAATCGATCCCCCTGCATCAGCCCGCTTCTTCGTTAAGTCTGGCTGAAAAGCAGTTGGTCCTCATTGCCCGGAGCCTTCTCCATAAAGCAAAAGTACTGATCCTGGATGAACCGACGGCGCCACTTAGTTCTTCAGAAACAGAAAGGTTATTCCAGGTGATAGACGATTTGAAAGAAGAGGGAGTGGGGATCATCTTCATCTCACACCGACTGCCTGAAGTGTTTCAAATTTCCGACCGCATCACGGTGATGAGGGACGGGGAGACAGTCGGAACGTATGAAACACTTCAAACGAACTCCCACCAAATCATAGAGGCCATGCTGGGTGGGTCATTCCAGGAAGATTTCCAGAAGAGCTCCCTTATGAAAGGTGAAACACTGTATGAGGTGAAGGGACTAGATGATGGTCGGAAAGTGAAGGATATTCACTTATCGGTCAAGGAAGGAGAAATAGTCGGGGTGGCGGGCCTTGTCGGCGCGGGAAAAACGGAGCTTGCCAAAGCTTTATTCGGAACCTCACGCCTTGAAGGAGGAGAGTTCTTCCTCAAAGGGAGAAAGCTCACGATTCACTCTCCTAAGGACGCGGTTCAAAATGGATTGGCACTCGTTCCCGAAGAGAGGCGGAAAGAGGGGCTGTTCATTCATGAATCCGTTCAGCACAATCTCAGTTTTCCTTCCTTGAAGAAAGTCTCCAACGGGTTATGGATCAATAAGAGGAAAGAACGCAAGCTTGCCCAGGAAAAAATCCGCTCCCTTGGAATCAAGACCGCAACTAATGACGTTCAGGCGAACTTTTTAAGTGGGGGAAATCAGCAGAAGGTGTCCATCGGAAAGTGGCTGACAGATGAGGCTTCGGTATTCTTATTTGATGAACCGACCAAAGGGGTGGATGTGGGAGCGAAAAAGGAAATCTTCTCACTCATTCAAGACCTCGCCGAAAAAAAGAAGGGGATTCTCTACTTTTCCTGTGAATTACAAGAAATCCTGGCGATCTCGGACCGGATTCTCGTTATGTATGATGGCCGGATCGTCAAAGAACTAACAAAAGAAGAAGCGACGGAGGAAACCATATTGTTTTATGCTTCAGGAGGGACGGATATACATGAAAGGCAAGATACTCGACTTACTATTTAAATATGGTGCCATCGCTCTGATGGTGGTGATCCTCCTCTTTTTCAGTTTCTACAATCCCTTCTTCTTTACGTACGGGAATCTGTCAGATATCCTGCGGTCGATTTCCATCGTCACGCTGGTGGCCATCGGGGTGACCTTCACCCTCATTGTTGACGGCTTCGATTTGTCTGTCGGTTCGACGGTTTCCTTATCCACGGTCGTGACCGCATCGTTGATGGTCTGGTATGAAGCCCCATTGTGGATCGTACTTGTCGCTCCATTACTGGTAGGGGCCGGGGTGGGGTTGTTCAACTCCCTGCTGATCGTGAAATTCGGTATTCCCGACCTCCTTGCAACATTAGGGGCCATGTATATCATTTCAGGTGTTCACCGTACATATACAGAAGGTTATTCGATTTACAATCACATGCCCATGACAACAGGGGGCACGGCGCCGGGAAAATTCTCCGACACGTTCCTGTGGATCGGTCAGGGGAAATGGCTTGGCCTGCCGGTACCGGTATGGATCATGCTCGTTCTGGTCGCCATTGTGTATGTAATCATGCATTTCACCACATGGGGACGCATCCTGTACATGACAGGGGGAAATGAAGAAGCCTCACGCTTATCCGGGGTCCGTGTGAAGCGGGTGAAACTTATTGCCTACGTTTTGTCAGGCATATTCGCATCGATCGGCGGAATCCTGTACACGGCCCGGGTCGGATCCGGTCAGATGGACGCCGGTGCCCCGCTCCTGATGGAAGCCGTCGCGGCCGTATTTGTAGGCTTTTCCGTCCTTGGGGCGGGAAAACCCAACATACTCGGAACCTTCTTCGGGGCAGCCCTGATCGGGGTCCTGCTGAATGGATTAACCATGATGAATCTTCCATACTATGCATTTGAAATCATCAAAGGGAGTGTACTAGTATTAGCGTTGGCCGTGACGTATATTCATGCGAAAAAGCGCAAGGCTTGAAAAGAAGAGAGGCATCCCGGTCGGATGCCTCTCGATTACTTTCAGGAATTAGTCCTCATACTCCTCCAACATTTCACGGATCACAAACCCCAATGCGAAATAGAGATAAAGGGCAGCCATACTTGACGGAAAGCTCACGCGCTCACCAATTTCATCGCCGGGGAGCATCCCTTTGATCACTTTTGTATCCAGATGAATGTCGGCAAGGTCCACTAGACTCTCATCTCCATCCACCATGCCGGATACCGCTACAAAGGGCACACCGTCAGCAGAAAGCTTCTTGGCGAACGCAACGGCCTCTTCATCCGTGGAATAGCGGGTGACGATCAGCACACGGTCTGCTTCCGTCAGCTCAATGGAAGAATCAAATCGTTTAGCAGAAGGAAGCGGCTCGGCACCGAACAGTGCTTCAGCGGCGACGGCATCCATTTCCCGGTAGCCTTTTATGTAGATGCTTCCTTGTCCGATGGCGGCCTGGGCAAGGAGGCGTGCGCCGTCCTCAATTTCGAATTCCTGTTTATCGTATATCCGTTTGAACAGTCCCGTTAACTGTGTTGTGAACATTTTAATCATTAAGTTCAAACTCCTTCCATATTCATCTTCGACATTTCTCATCATAACCCTTATTATAAAGGGGAAAAAGGTCTCTAGCAAAATCTTGAGAACAAGCAGGATTTTTTTACAGAAAAAGAGAATAAGTAATAAATATACAATTATTTACCGTCGGAATACATAATTTACTAAAATGAGAAGGGGACTGGGTATATGAATGAGAAGATTCTGATTGTGGACGATCAATTTGGTATTAGGATTCTATTAAATGAAGTGTTGCAAAAGGAAGGCTACCAAACATTTCAAGCTGCGAATGGCATCCAGGCTCTTGAAATCGTAGATAAGCATTCCCCTGATCTGGTTTTGCTCGATATGAAAATTCCTGGAATGGATGGAATTGAAATCCTGAAACGGATGAAGCAGAAAGATGCGGATATCCGCGTCATTATCATGACTGCCTACGGAGAACTCGACATGATTCAGGAGGCAAAGGACTTGGGAGCGCTTACCCATTTTGCGAAGCCGTTTGATATTGATGATATCCGACAGGCCGTCAGACAGTATATTCCAGTATAAGGAAGTTATTTGAATAGTAAAAATAGTAGTATTTTTAACATTTCGCCTCTGCAGTTGGTAAAATCAATTCTGTTTTGGTATGATACAAGTGAATTTGTTAACTATGTCACAAGGTGTTATACATAACACCGCCATTTATACCAAAATGGTCGACTGACTGAATACAAGGAGGAAATAACTATGCCTTTAGTTTCAATGAAAGACATGCTTATTCAAGCAAAAGAAAAAAGCTACGCGGTAGGTCAATTCAACCTGAATAACCTTGAGTTCACTCAAGCGATCCTGCAAGCGGCTGAAGAAGAAAAATCACCTGTCATCCTTGGTGTATCTGAAGGTGCTGCCCGTTACATGAGCGGCTTCAAAACAGTTGTAAAAATGGTTGAAGGTCTTATGGAAGACCTGAACATCACCGTTCCTGTTGCAATCCACTTAGATCACGGTTCAAGCTTTGACAAATGTAAAGAAGCGATCGATGCAGGATTCACTTCTGTTATGATCGATGCTTCTCACGGTCCTTTCGAGGAGAACATTGAAACGACTTCTAAAGTGGTTGAATATGCTCACTCTAAAGGTGTTTCTGTTGAAGCCGAGCTTGGAACAGTCGGTGGACAGGAAGATGACGTAGTGGCAGACGGCGTTATCTATGCAGATCCTAAAGAGTGCCAAGAGATGGTTGAACGTACGGGTATCGATACTCTTGCACCTGCTCTTGGTTCCGTTCACGGTCCTTACAAAGGTGAACCAAACCTAGGATTCAAAGAAATGGAAGAAATCGGTGCGGCGACTGGAGTACCTCTAGTCCTTCACGGTGGTACTGGAATCCCTACAAAAGATATCCAAAAAGCGATTTCTTACGGAACAGCTAAAATCAACGTGAACACTGAAAATCAAATTGCTTCTGCTAAAGCGGTACGTGAAGTACTTGCAGCAGATACAGAAGTATACGATCCACGTAAATACATGGGACCTGCACGCGAAGCGATCAAAGCGACAGTCGCTGGTAAAATGCGCGAATTCGGTTCTTCTAACCAGGCGTAATAGTCAGGTAATGTTTGGAAAGTCCCTGGGGGTAGATTAGGGGCTTTCCTTAAGTGGTAGAAAAAGAATGAAGTTGTAGGATGGGACTGGCACCGGGAGAGGTTTGATACCTTTTGGGTCAGTCCCTTCCGTTCATTAAAAGATGATTGAAAATTTTGTCGAAAATGGGGTAGAGAAAATGAAATTTTTCATAGACACAGCAAACATGAGTGAAATCAAGGAAGCATTTGACTGGGGTATTATTTCAGGAGTGACGACGAATCCGTCCCTTGTAGCAAAAGAGAAGGGCGTTACATTTGAGGACAGACTAAAAGAAATCACGGATCTTGTCCCCGGTTCTGTAAGCGCTGAAGTCATCGCATTGGATGCTGAAGGGATGATTAAAGAGGGAAGGGAGCTTGCGAAGATCGCTCCGAATATTACGGTGAAGCTTCCTATGACACCTGATGGTCTGACGGCAGCATCTACTTTTGCTAAAGAAGGGATCAAGACAAATGTCACGCTGATTTTCAGTGCGAATCAGGCGCTTTTAGCGGCTCGTGCTGGAGCGACGTATGTTTCGCCTTTTTTAGGAAGGTTGGATGATATCGGTCATGACGGCCTGGAGCTGGTTTCCCAGATTGCCGAGATCTTTGCGATTCACGGTCTGGAAACGGAAATCATCGCGGCTTCCACCCGCCATCCGCAGCATATTACGGAAGCGGCGCTCCGAGGAGCACATATCGCAACCGTTCCTCTTAAAGTATTGAAACAATTATTCAAGCATCCCCTGACGGATAAAGGAATCGATGCCTTCTTGAATGACTGGAATAATCGCTGATTTTAGGTCAATCGGTCTAAAGGAAAAAAATCCGATTATCCTATACATGTTTTGACGAATTATGTATACACTAGTAGACAATACTTCTTAGAACGTCTTCTATTGGAAAAATAATCCTTTTTGTTTTAGGTATAGGGTAGCATGCCCTAAATCGATGAACAGTGGAAGGGAGTTTAATATGGAAAAGCTAAAAATTGCAGGAGGTTACCCCCTGGAAGGTACCATTAAAGTCAGCGGGGCCAAAAATAGTGCGGTAGCCTTGATCCCGGCAACCATTCTTGCTGATTCTCCGGTCACAATCGAAGGGTTACCAGATATCTCTGATGTAAGAACGCTGAAAGATCTCTTAGAAGAGATCGGTGGTTCCGTCACATTGGAAGATGGGGATATGAGTGTAGATCCAAGTCAAATGGTGTCCATGCCTTTACCAAGCGGGAAGGTGAAAAAGCTTCGTGCATCCTATTATCTAATGGGTGCGATGCTCGGACGTTTCAAAAAAGCGGTCATCGGATTACCGGGTGGATGTCATCTTGGTCCACGTCCGATCGATCAACATATTAAGGGGTTCGAGGCACTTGGAGCAGAAGTTACCAACGAACAGGGTGCCATTTATCTTCGTGCCGATGAACTAAAGGGTGCCCGTATCTACCTTGATGTCGTGAGTGTCGGCGCAACGATCAACATCATGCTTGCAGCGGTTCGCGCCAAAGGCAGAACGATCATTGAAAATGCGGCAAAAGAACCTGAGATCATTGACGTTGCCACATTACTGAGCAATATGGGTGCGAAGATCAAAGGGGCAGGAACAGACGTGATCCGTATCGATGGAGTGGACGAGCTTCACGGATGCCGTCACACCATCATTCCTGACCGTATCGAAGCGGGAACATTCATGATCCTTGCCGCTGCAGTCGGTAAAGGGGTACTCGTCGACAATGTCATCCCGTTACATATGGAATCGGTCATCGCCAAACTTCGTGAAATGGGAGTGCCTATCGAAACGAACGACGATCAGATCTTCATCGGCAGGGCGGACAAGCTCAAATCCGTCGATGTGAAAACACTCGTTTACCCAGGATTCCCAACGGATCTTCAGCAGCCATTCACCACTCTCTTGAATCGTGCAGAAGGCTCTGCCGTTGTAACGGACACGATCTACTCAGCCCGCTTCAAGCATATTGATGAGCTGAGAAGAATGAATGCCACAATCAAAGTCGAAGGACGTTCAGCCATTGTCAACGGTCCAGTCCAACTGCAGGGAGCCAAAGTGAAGGCAAGCGACCTCCGGGCAGGAGCCGCCCTCGTCATCGCAGGCTTAATGGCAGAAGGCATCACCGAAGTCACCGGCCTCGAACACATCGACCGCGGCTACAGCGACCTTGTTGCCAAACTCGAAGGCCTCGGTGCCACCATCTGGCGTGAAAAAATGTCTGCCGAGGAATTGGAGCAGATGAAGTCGTAGATTCGCAACACTTTTTGCTTATTTGAACCATTATGTCCTACTTTTTTCGAAAAACTGTCTCTCCAACTCCCTTAATGTGTTACAATAAATCTGTTAATATGTTATACAATTAAAGATTATTGTAAAACAAAAGGGATTACGGGAGGCTATATACATGGAAAGAAGTTTATCAATGGAGCTAGTTCGAGTAACAGAAGGGGCTGCCCTTGCATCGGCCAGGTGGATGGGTCGCGGAAAGAAGGATGAAGCGGATGACGCTGCAACTTCTGCCATGCGCGATGTATTCGATACCGTGCCGATGAAAGGAACGGTCGTCATCGGTGAAGGGGAAATGGATGAAGCTCCGATGCTTTATATTGGTGAAAAATTAGGGACAGGCTACGGTCCGCGCGTCGATGTAGCCGTCGATCCGTTGGAAGGAACGAATATCGTTGCTTCCGGAGGCTGGAATGCACTGGCGGTACTCGCGGTGGCAGACCATGGAAACCTACTGAATGCACCGGATATGTATATGGATAAAATCGCAGTCGGACCGGAAGCGGTCGGGAAAATCGACATTAACGCTTCTGTCATCGATAACCTGAAAGCCGTTGCGAAAGCAAAGAATAAGGATATTGAAGACGTGGTGGCGACAGTCTTGAATCGCCCGCGTCATGAACATATCATCCAGCAGTTGAGAGAAGCGGGAGCCCGCATCAAGCTGATCAATGATGGAGACGTGGCAGGCGCCATGAACACGGCATTCGATCATACGGGAGTTGATATCCTGTTCGGATCCGGCGGTGCTCCAGAGGGAGTTCTGGCGGCCGTTGCGTTGAAATGTCTTGGAGGAGAAATCCAAGGGAAGCTTCTTCCGCAAAACGATGCGGAACTTCAGCGCTGTATCAGCATGGGGCTGGATGTGGACAAGATTCTTCGAATGGAAGACCTCGTATGCGGTGATGATGCCATCTTTGCAGCAACAGGTGTAACAGACGGAGAACTGTTGAGAGGTGTTCAGCTCAAAGGGACACACGGTCTGACTCATTCTGTCGTTATGCGTGCAAAGTCCGGTACCGTCCGATTCATCGACGGACGCCACAGTCTTCAGAAAAAACCGAACCTGGTCATGAGATAATAGAAACAAGCAATACAGAG
The DNA here is from genome assembly GCF_002563655.1 of Bacillus sp. es.034. Taxonomy (GTDB): domain Bacteria; phylum Bacillota; class Bacilli; order Bacillales; family Bacillaceae_B; genus Rossellomorea. The sequence continues at coordinate 995,163 of NZ_PDIY01000001.1, forward strand.
AGAGAAACCAACTCCTCTTATATAAGAGTAACGGATGGGCAGGACACCTGCCCGTCCACGCTCTTATCACTCACTTTTTTTCTTCATAGCTGAAAAAATGCTGCCTATCTACCAAATCTACCTTCCTTTTTCTACCCAGTCATTGATTCTTAATGAAAAGTATGGTTACAATAGATAAGGTTTTTATCTTCAGCGTTTTTTCTTTATATATGCTTCAACTATTTCTTCATTTTTAGAAAATCTACCCTTCTTTTTTTATTTTTAGGTAGGACAAATTAATAAAGCGTGGTGTCATAATGGAAGAGTTAACAATCTCTAGCTTAGAAAATATGAAGCTGAAAGAGCTTTACGAGCTAGCCAAACAATACAAAGTTTCTTATTATAGTAAATTAACAAAAAAAGAACTGATATTTGCCATCCTTAAAGTTCGTGCAGAACAAGAAGGCTTCTTTTTCATGGAAGGTGTCCTGGAGATCATCCAATCAGAAGGCTTCGGTTTCTTACGTCCGATCAACTATTCTCCAAGCTCTGAGGATATTTATATTTCTGCGTCTCAGATCCGTCGTTTCGATCTGCGTAACGGGGATAAAGTATCAGGGAAAGTACGTCCACCGAAAGAAAACGAGCGTTATTTCGGACTGCTTCATGTTGAAATGGTGAACGGGGAAGAGCCTGATTCTGCAAAAGAGCGTGTGCATTTCCCAGGATTGACGCCTTTATACCCTGACCGTCAAATGAAGCTTGAAACAGAACCAAATAAAATTTCCACACGTATCATGGATCTTATTGCACCAGTCGGATTTGGACAACGTGGATTAGTCGTGGCACCGCCTAAAGCCGGTAAGACGATGCTGATCAAAGAAATCGCCAATTCGATCACAACGAACCATCCTGAAGCGGAACTCATCATCCTTCTCATCGACGAGCGTCCAGAGGAAGTAACGGACATCGAGCGTTCGGTAGAAGCAGAAGTCGTCAGTTCGACATTTGATGAAGTGCCGGAAAACCACATCAAAGTGGCCGAGCTCGTGCTTGAGCGCGCCATGCGTCTGGTTGAGCACAAGCGTGACGTCATCATCCTGATGGATAGTATCACTCGTCTTGCACGTGCGTACAACCTCGTCATCCCGCCAAGTGGACGGACTCTTTCCGGTGGTATCGACCCTGCTGCGTTCCACCGTCCGAAACGATTCTTCGGGGCAGCCCGTAACATTGAAGAGGGCGGAAGCTTGACGGTTCTGGCAACGGCCCTTGTCGACACAGGGTCCCGTATGGATGACGTCATTTATGAAGAATTCAAAGGAACAGGTAACCTTGAACTTCACCTGGATCGTTCCCTTGCAGAACGACGCATCTTCCCGGCCATCGACATCCGTCGTTCCGGAACGCGTCGTGAGGAACTTCTCATCAAACCGGATCATCTTGAAAAATTATGGGCGATCAGAAAAGCTATGTCCGATCAGCCTGATTTCGCCGAGAAGCTTATGCGCAAGCTGAAGCAATCGAAGACGAATGAAGAGTTTTTCAATGTGTTGACAGAAGAGTCCAAGAAGCGTTAATCTAATAGTCAAATGATTTTTCAAGGAAAAGGAAGACTGGAATTTCCAGTTTTGCAGGTTGCAAAAATACCTTGTCCTTGTTATAATGATATCAATGTGTTTTTAAAAACTGGATGTGGTAAGGGGCTGGCTATTACTCTCATGCTTATGCTCATATCACATATATCTTCGTAATAAATTACTCTGTCTCAGATGATTCAGGGCGGAAGGAGATGAAAGAAATGAAATCAGGAATTCATCCTAAGTACAACACGATCAAAGTTAGCTGTGCTTGCGGTAACGAATTTGAAACTGGTTCTGTAGCGGAAGAAATGCGCGTTGAGGTATGTTCTGAATGCCATCCATTCTACACAGGACGTCAGAAATTCGCTGACGCTGGTGGACGTGTTGACCGTTTCAACAAAAAATACGGTCTTAAAAATCAACAACAATAATGAAGAGCCAGAAGGCTGCACCGAACGCCTTTGTGCGTAGGTGCCAGTCCTTCTCTTCTATTAGAAAAACAGGCAAGGATCTTCATGCTTGCCTGTTTTTTATTACGTTTAAAGCAAATGGTTGAAGAAATAGAGGCAGTTTCAATTGAGCTGTGCCTCTTTTTTTCTGCCAAATTACAGGATTTTGAGCATGATTCCCGTACATAAAGGAATGCTTTAACTAATATATAGTCCGTTTTCACTAACAGCCAGGCTGTTTTTTATAGATCAATGTGTAAGGAAGGAGAGGCGCTTTCGTGTATGTCATGAAACAAACGGGTTGGGTAGAAGTCATTTGCGGCAGCATGTTCTCAGGGAAATCTGAAGAACTGATCCGCCGGGTACGACGCACTCAATTTGCCAAACAAGAAATTGCTGTGTATAAGCCAAAACTAGATAATCGCTACAGTGATGAATCGGTTGTATCTCATAATGGTACCTCTGTCATCGCCAAAGCAGTCGAGGAGTCAAGCGTGATCCTTGATGACCTGAATCCAGAGGTGGATGTCGTAGCCATCGATGAGGTTCAGTTTTTTGACGAAGGCATCGTCGACGTCGTACAAAAGTTAGCGAACAGCGGATACCGTGTCATCCTCGCAGGACTTGACCAGGATTTCCGCGGAGAACCATTCGGCCCGATGCCGGATTTGATGTCCATCGCTGAGCAGGTGACAAAGCTCCAAGCCGTTTGCGCCGTATGCGGCTCTCCGGCAAGTCGGACGCAGCGCCTGATCAATGGTGAACCGGCTTGTTACGATGATCCCATCATCCTCGTCGGCGCATCCGAAGCCTACGAGCCAAGATGCCGTCATCATCATGAAGTACCGACCGGGATGAGCGTCACTCCGGATATGGTGAAGGAAGTATAAATAGTGAGTAAAAACAAAGTCATATGGTTGTGGCTTTGTTTTTTTGTGCATGCATAACCACCCTCCTCCAGGAAAACCTAAAAGGAGGAGGTGTGAAAGCATGAAGAAAGTAGCATTAGCTTTATCTTTTACCGTTTTCTTTCTTTTGATTACAGCATGTGGTGTGAATCAGGAGTCGGAATACGGTGTGCATAATGACAGTGGCGGGACCCGTTTCATAGATAACCGAAAGGCGGAGATGGATAAGCGCCAGGATGAAAGTGTGCGGGATGTCACGGATCAAAATCCCAATTTCCCTAACCTGACCAATTCTCAAGGTACGACTTCCACGACAACCGGTGTGTATGAAGACAAAGCACGTGAAGTGGTAAGGGATTATTCGAAATTCCAGCCTGATGAGGTGTGGATCAATGGGAATCAAATGTGGGTGACGGCCCATACGAAGAAGGAAATGACCATGGCGGAGACCGATAAAGAGGAAGCCATGCTGAAAGATAAGTTGCAAAAAGCGATTCCCCGCTATGATATCAATGTGAAAATCACCGAAAGATAATGGGAAGGGGGAGCTTATGAGCTGCCCCTTTTCACGTGAAATCCTCCTCTCTCGATTCCCGCTCCTCCTTGTGTTTACATACACCATATAATATAATTGTACTGTTATGGATTAAAATTGAGGTGAATAGCTGTGTTCGATCGTTTACAAGCAGTGGAAGATCGCTATGATAAGTTAAATGAACTATTGAGTGATCCAGAAATTGTGAATGACCCAAAGAAGCTAAGAGATTATTCAAAAGAACAATCAGACATCCAAGCAACGGTAGAAGCATATCGAGAATATAAAGAATTGACCGGGCAGTATAAAGACGCGAAGGCGATGCTGGATGATAAGCTTGATGCTGATATGCGTGAAATGGTGAAGGAAGAAGTTTCCGAGCTTGAAGAGCAAATCGAAGCGTTGGAAGCCCGTCTGAAAATATTATTGATCCCGAAAGACCCGAACGATGATAAGAACGTTATCATGGAGGTTCGTGGTGCTGCAGGTGGAGATGAAGCTGCCCTGTTTGCCGGTGATTTATACCGCATGTACAGCCGATTCGCTGAAGCACAAGGTTGGAAGATTGAAGTGATGGAAGCGAACTCCACTGGTGTCGGTGGATACAAAGAGATCATCTTCATGATCAACGGAAATGGCGCTTTCTCTAAAATGAAGTATGAAAACGGTGCACACCGCGTGCAGCGTGTACCTGAAACAGAGTCCGGCGGACGTATCCATACGTCGACGGCAACGGTTGCCTGCCTGCCGGAAGCGGAAGAAGTCGAAGTCGATATCCACGATAAAGATATCCGTGTCGATACGTTCGCTTCAAGCGGCCCTGGAGGACAAAGTGTTAATACGACCATGTCTGCCGTGCGCCTTACGCATATCCCGACAGGTGTCGTCGTGTCATGTCAGGATGAAAAGTCCCAAATCAAGAACAAAGAAAAAGCGATGAAAGTTTTGCGTGCCCGCGTGTACGATAAATTCCAGCGCGAGGTTCAAGCGGAATACGATGCCAATCGTAAATCTGCCGTTGGTACCGGTGACCGTTCCGAGCGTATCCGTACGTACAATTTCCCACAAAACCGCGTCACGGATCACCGTATCGGACTGACGATCCAGAAGCTTGACCAAATCCTTGAAGGAAAAATGGATGAAGTCATCGATGCATTAATCATTGAAGATCAGTCCAAACTTCTTGAAAGACTGGAAGAATAGTCATGGTGACGGTATTTGAAGCCCTGAAATGGGCTTCTTCTTTTTTAGTCGAAAACGGCCGCGATGAGAATGTGGGAGAAATCTATCTGCGGCATCTGCTTGGCATGTCACGATCACAGCTGCTGGCGGAACAGCGGAGGTCCGTCCCTCAAGAAAAATGGGACGAATTTCAGGAGGGGATCCGGACGCATGCTGGCGGCGTCCCGATTCAGCATATCATCGGGACCGAGGAGTTTTATGGCCGTGAGTTTGTGGTGAATGAGCATGTACTGATTCCTCGACCGGAGACGGAAGAGCTGATTTATTATGGTCTGGAGAAGATGAAGGATTTGTTCAGTGATTCGGCTTCTCCTTTGCAGGCTGCCGATGTCGGGACGGGAAGCGGGGCGATTGCCGTTACGTTAAAGCATGAGTCAAAGCGGTTGCCTCTTGAAATGATGGCTGTCGATATTTCTTCGGAAGCACTGGCGGTTGCCGGGGAGAATAGCAGGAGACTCGACGCAGATGTGCGCTTTTTTGAAGGAGATTTGTTACAACCTTTGATCCAGGCCGGTGTGAAGCTGGATATTCTTTTATCCAACCCTCCATACATCCCACTGACGGATCGCGAAACTCTATCAAATGTTGTGATTGATCATGAGCCGGAACTCGCTTTATTTGGTGGGGAAGACGGCTATGATTTGTATAAACGCTTTATGGAAGAGCTGCCTCTTGTCATAAAAGAAAAATTCTTGATTGGCTTTGAAGTCGGAGTCGGCCAGGGAGAAACGGTTGCGGATCTCCTGCGCGCGACCTTCCCGGATGCAGAAACAGAAGTCGTTCATGATATCAATGGTAAAGATCGTATGGTGTTTTGTGTGAGAAAATAAGTGTATGCCCTCGATTATGGTGATCGGGGGTGTTTTTTAAATCCCAAACAAAAATGTTATTTTACTAGTTTAAGATTCCCCCATTTTGACCACACTGTTTACCAAGGGGGAGAGGACATGAAAACAAAACACACAGTACTATTGTATATCTTGATTCTATCATTAGGAACGATTCTAAGTTTATATATACCGAAGCAGGAAATGGCAGCACAGGAGACGATGGTGATTCCGGATGAAGCGATTCGCCTGCGGATCCTCGCCAATAGTGATCTGGATGGGGATCAGAACGTGAAGAGACTTGTCCGGGATGAAGTCAACAAGGAAATCACAAATTGGGTATCGAATCTGACTTCACAGGATGAGGCGAAAGCAGTCATCAAGGAAGGATTGCCACAGCTTCAGAAGATTGCAGAGGATGTCGTTGCGGAAGAAGGCATGGATCAATCAGTGAAAGTGGAGTTTGGCAAAGTGGACTTTCCGACGAAATTATATGGTCAGTATCTTTATCCGGCTGGTGAGTATGAAGCAGTGTTGATCACACTTGGTAAAGGGGAAGGCGCCAACTGGTGGTGCGTCCTGTATCCGCCACTATGCTTCCTGGATTTCTCTACAGGAAACGCCGTAAGAAGTACGGGTTTTGAAACGAAAGTGGAGGCTAGCGGGAATGAAGTGACAGAAGTGGACCCTGAAGACGCAGAGAGTGCAGATGTTGAACAACAACCTGAAGAAGATACTATTGCCTATAAGCAAGTCGAAGTGGAAGCAGTGGAAGCCGGTGTGATCGATGAGGAAGAAAAGGTAGAGATGCCGGTTGAAGATGAGGTAAAAAAGCAAGAAAAACAAGTTCAGGAAAAAGTAGAAAAACAAGAAGAACCGGTATTTGTTGAAGATCAGGAAGAAGAAGTCGAGGTTCGTTTCTTCGTAGTCGATCTATTCAAGGGGTTATTCAAATAAAGTGAGAAGCTTCTTCCTTCTGGGATGAAGCTTTTTCTTATTTGAAGAAAATCTATCTTTCTAGCATTCCTTGTTCTAATCTCCTCCCTCCTTCATACATTGATACTATAGGATGATAGAAAAGGGAGGATGAAAGGATGTTGAAAGTGATCCGCCAGGCAACGAGTGAGGACATTCATGAAGTCGTGGCCTTCTTGACGAAAGCAGGATTGAGCACGGAAGGCATTAAACATAGCATTGATTGTTTTTTAGTAGTGGAAGATGAGGAAAACCGCTTGATCGGGACGCTTGGAATCGAGGTGCAGGGGAAGATCGGACTCCTTCGATCACTCGTAGTCACTTCTTCATTTGAAAGTGAAGAGTTATTTGCTCTCTTTCAGGAGATTTTAAAGCTTGCGAAAGAAAAGGATCTGAAGCGTCTCTATTTGATTTCCAATCGGAAAGCATCCCTCGCGTTCTTTGACCTGCTGGGTTTTCAACAGGAAGCAGATCCTGTTGTGGATGAGTTGGAGAACTTCATTCATGCGAAAAAGTTATCCACTGTGGATAACTGTATCACCATGAAATTGGATTTATAGATTTTTCGACAAGGATTTTATCCTAAAATTCAGGACTGGACCATTCTCATAAAAATGGTTCAGTTTTTTTCGTTTGCCATTCGACAAAATATGAGAAAGCGGTAACTATTTCTTTTTTCAGAATTATTCACACCATCCACAGGTTTATCCACAATTTTCAACAAGTTATATGCAGTTTGTGGATAATACTTGAGAATTCAAGGTGTTTCTTTTATACTTTCAAAAGTATAGGAACTTGTAAATTCAGTATTTGCAGACAAAAATCGACGAGATTTAGCTTAGTAACATAAAGGTGGATGACATAGATGATGAAACATTGGATTGTGGAAAGTGATGTGGATAAAAACAAAAGTTATCCACAAATTGTGGATGCAGCGAAAATCCTTCAACAGGATGAGGTGGTGGCGTTCCCGACAGAGACGGTTTATGGACTGGGTGCCAATGCCACATCGGATACTGCGGTGGAAAAAATCTTCAAAGCGAAGGGCAGGCCTTCGGATAATCCGCTGATTGTCCACATATCAAATAAAGAGCAGTTAGAGGGATTGGTCGAAGAGATCCCGTCGGATGCTTCGAAACTCATTGAAGCATACTGGCCAGGGCCACTGACGATCATTTTTAAAAATAAGGAAAACGTCTTTTCCGGAAGGGTGACGGCTGGACTCGATACTGTGGGGATCCGGATGCCGGACCATCCCGTGGCGCTCTCGATCATCGAGGCAGCGGGACTTCCGATTGCCGCTCCGAGTGCGAACCGTTCGGGTAAACCGAGTCCGACAACGGCTCAGCATGTCATTGATGACCTGGAAGGCCGGATCGCCGGAGTGGTGGATGGTGGCGAGACGGGAGTCGGAGTCGAGTCTACGGTGGTGGATTGTACGGGAGAAATCCCGGTCATTTTGCGTCCTGGCGGCATCACGAAAGAGCAGCTGGAAGAAGTCGTCGGTAAAGTGGAAGTGGATCCTTCCTTGAAAGAAGGCAAGGGTGCCCCGAAATCACCAGGGATGAAATACACCCACTACGCCCCGGATGCCCCTGTTTATCTTGTGGACGGAACGAAGGAAGATGTGCAGCGATTGGTGGATGAGAAAAAGGGAGAGGGGCTCAAGGTCGGGGTTCTGACGACGGAGGAACAGATGGATTGGTATCAGGCGGATCTCATTCTGTCAGCCGGACGCAGGGATGACCTGAAAACAGTCGCCCAGCATCTCTATGACACCCTGCGTGCGTTTAATAGAAGTAATGTGGATATTATCTTTGCCGAGATGTTTCCGGAAGAAGGAGTCGGGCTTGCGATCATGAACCGTCTTCAAAAAGCTGCCGGTTACCGTGTGATAAAAGGATGATTGTCTTCCCCTATGACCTTTCATAGGGGTTTTTGTTTTGTATTCTAAATCCCTTTGGACGTGCATAAGTTGTTTTGTAGGCATGTCCGGAGGGGGAAAAACAAAATGACAAGTATGATCGGCGAACTGATGACCTTGATGTTAATGGCATTTGCTCTTGGGATGGATGCCTTTTCGATCGGGATAGGGATGGGTATGTTCCAGCTGAGATTAAAGCAGGTCTTTTATATAGGATTGGTTGTCGGTGTCTTTCATGTGTGGATGCCGCTCCTCGGGATGATGACGGGGAAGTTTTTATCGGAAACGTTCGGGTCCTTTGCGGCTTACGCAGGGGGTGTTCTGCTCATCGTCCTTGGAATCCAGATGTTCATGTCGAGCTTCAAGGAGGAGGACACGACCCTCATCTCACCCGTGGGATTTGGATTGATCCTTTTTGCGTTGAGTGTGAGCCTGGACAGTTTTTCAGTGGGATTGACCCTCGGGATCTTCGGGGCGCGAACGGCCGTCGCCCTCTTCTGTTTCGGGATCGCGGCTACCGTGCTGACTTGGTCGGGGTTACTCATCGGCCGGAAATTCCAGGGGGTGCTTGGAACGTACAGCGAGGCACTTGGGGGGAGTATCCTGTTTGCGTTTGGTGTGAAGCTTTTGTTGCCGATTTAAATTGGCTGGTGAAGGTCCGTCCCTCGGGGTGGGCTTTTTTTGTTTGGTTCGGGGGCTGAGCCGCTCCTTTCTTTTTGTATTCTTTGTGAATGGACTATTGGGAGATTGGAAAATATTTTATAATAGGTGGTAAGGAGGATGACGTGATGAATATTTTGTTTGTTTGTACAGGGAATACGTGCCGGAGTCCTATGGCGGAGGCGGTTTTGAAGCATAAAGGGGCAAATAGGTTTGACGTGAAGTCGGCGGGTGTTTTTGCCATGGACGGAAATGATGCGTCATTTCAGACTAAAGAAGTGCTGAAAGAGAACGATATAATACATAGACACCAATCGAGTTCACTTTCAAAAGAGAACCTGGATTGGGCTTCCTATATTTTTACGATGACATCGAATCATAAGCGGGCAATTGTGGATCAGTATCCACATGTGGCGGACAAAGTTTTTACATTAAAGGAGTTTGTTCTTGAAGATCCTGCTGATTTGGATGTAACGGATCCGTATGGGGGAAGCGTGGACATCTATAGACATACATACAGAGAATTGGATTCATTGATCGAAGAGTTAATGAAAAAGCTTGGTTAAAGACAGGGAGAGAGAAAGATGGGGAAAGTGAAGAGCTACAAATCGGGTCTTAGAAAGAAATTGGTCTTCTTTATCACGCTTCTGGCGTTGGTGACGTATACCACAAGTGCCTTTTTTATTTATGTGATCAAGCCTGCTTTTGCACCTGATATGAATGAGCTTTGGTTCACGATCATGACGCTCGGCATGGGTGTATTCTGGTCGGCGGTTCTGGCCTTTTTTGCAGCAGGTTTCATCGTCAAACCGCTGCAGCGCTTGGAGCAGGTTGCACTGAAAGCGGCTGAAGGGGACATCGCCATCGAAGTAGATGTACCGAAATCCGATGACGAAATCCGCTCACTTGCACTGGCGTTCAACCGCATGCTGCATAATTTGCGTGACATGGTATCAAGCATCGATGACAATTTTAACAAAACCAATACGAATGTTATCGAGCTTTCCAAAGCGTCGGAAATCGCTTCTACACAGGCGGATTCGATTTCCAAAACGATCAGCGAAATCTCAGCAGGTGCCGAAAGCTCGGCTACGGCAATTCAAACAACGGCTGAGTCCGTGGAGGATGTCATCCGGATCGCCCGGGAAGTTCAGGATCATTCGAAATCATCTGAGCATATGTCGAAAAACATGGTGACAGAGCTTCAGGGAAGTAAAGAAGTGATCCATTCCCTCGTTGAAGGCATCAGCCGGCTGGCCAGGGGAAATGAAGATTCATTGGACGCCGTGCGCCGACTCGAAGACAATGCGAAAAAAGTGGAGCAGATCATCCAATTGGTAGGGGACATCGCGAATCAGACCAATCTTCTCGCCTTGAATGCTTCCATTGAAGCGGCACGTGCCGGTGAGCATGGGAAAGGGTTCGCAGTGGTCGCAGAAGAAGTCCGGAAACTGGCCGATGAAAGTGGAAAAGCGGTTCAAGGCATTTCGGAACTGATCAAAAATATCCAGACTGAAGTCGGTAACGTGGTTGGGCAGATCACGACCCAGGTCGATTCAGCCAACACAGAAGCCCAAAAAGGAACGCAGACGAACGAAATGATTGAAACTATGACCACCACGATTCATGAAGTGGCAGACGCGGTCCAGAACATCTCGGTCCTCGTCGATCAGCAGATGGACAGCATCCAGCTTACTTCCCAGCAATCACAGGAAGTCGCCGCCATCGCAGAAGAAACATCTGCAGGTGCCATGGAAGTATCAGCTTCAACAAAAGAACAAGCGGTCGTCATGAATGACGTCGAGAAGCTTGCCCTTAACCTGAAAGAACAGGCAGAAGCACTGAAAAGCACGATAACACGTTTTCATTTATAAAAGAAAAGCGGGTGTGAGGGACGGACCTCATGCCCGTTTTTTCATGCTGAAAAGCTTTATATAATGAAGAGGATGTGGCAAAATAAACGTATCAAAGGTTATGGGGAGTGGGAGAAGATGAAAGTTGCGATTGCGTCAGATCACGGCGGAGTGAATATTAGAGAAGAAATCAAGTCATTAATGGAAGAAATGGGTCTTGAATATGAGGATTTCGGCTGTGAATGCGGTACATCCGTCGACTATCCCGACTATGCGGTTCCCGTTGCGGAAAAAGTGGCAAGCGGTGAATTCGATTGTGGGATTCTGATCTGCGGGACGGGAATCGGCATGAGCATCTCCGCCAATAAAGTAAAGGGGATCCGCTGCGCCCTTGTTCACGATGTATTCAGTGCAAAAGCAACCCGCGAACATAATGACAGCAATATGCTTGCCATGGGTGAGCGCGTCATCGGTCCGGGACTGGCACGCGAAATCGCCAAAACGTGGCTTGGAACCGAATTCGAAGGCGGCCGCCATGCAAATAGAGTAGGGAAAATCACGGCATACGAAGACAAACAATAAGGAGTGGGTTCCATGGAAATCGCTCAATTAAAAGATGAACTGCAAACGATACTGCGTGATTTCAGCAGTCAGGTTCCGCTAAAAAAAGGACAAGTCTTTGTCGTCGGCTGCTCTACCTCTGAAGTAATGGGGGAGCGGATCGGCACGGCGGGAACCATTGAAGTCGCGGAAATGATTTATGACGAGTTGAAGTGCTGGGCGGATTCGATTGGGGTTTCGTTGGCGTTTCAATGCTGCGAGCATTTGAACCGAGCGTTGGTCCTTGAGCGGGAAGCAGCGGAACGGAAAGGACTCGATGAAGTCACGGTCGTTCCCGTGCGAAAAGCAGGAGGGGCCATGGCGACGAAAGCCTATCATTCCTTCAACGACCCGGTCATGGTCGAACACATCAAAGGCGACGCCGGCATCGACATCGGGGACACCTTCATCGGCATGCACCTGAAACACGTAGCCGTCCCGATCCGCGTATCACAAAAAAGCCTCGGTGAAGCCCACGTCACCCTCGCCAAAACCAGACCAAAACTCATCGGCGGAACGAGAGCCGTATACGAATGAGGTCATCAATGTGAAGAAGGTTCGTTCCTCTTGTTTGGAGGGACGGACCTTTATTTTGGATTGGTCGCTAAACGGGGTGTCAGACCCGAACGAATAACAGGGCCAAGGAGGAGGAGGTCCGGGGGATGCAGGAAAAGGATCAGTTTAGTTCTTCTGCATCCTATAGAACTAGTCATAATGCTCCTTAAATGTGATTGTTGAAGGGTTGGAAACGGTTTGTGAACAGTGTCACATGAGGTCCGTCCCTCAAAAGCTTCTCTAAACACGAACGTTACGTTTTGACTAGAGGTTTTTATTTCGCCTTTTGGTGAATCGTGTTAGAATGGGATTGAATGAATCAATGGGGCGCAGCAAGTTGGGCCTATGAATTAAAGGGGGATATGTATGAGTAAGATTGCCAAGCAAGATCCGGAAATTTATGCAGCGATTCAAGATGAATTAGAGCGTCAACGAACAAAGATCGAGTTAATTGCATCTGAAAACTTTGTCAGTGAAGCCGTTATGGAAGCACAAGGCTCGGTTTTGACAAATAAGTATGCAGAGGGGTACCCAGGTCGTCGCTATTATGGTGGCTGTGAGCATGTGGACGTAGCCGAGAATCTGGCCCGCGACCGTGCGAAAGAATTGTTTGGAGCAGAACATGTCAATGTTCAGCCTCACTCAGGAGCACAAGCCAATATGGCAGTCTACTTCACCATCCTTGAACAGGGTGACACGGTTCTTGGAATGAACTTATCTCATGGGGGACATCTGACTCACGGAAGTGCGGTCAACTTCAGTGGTATTCAATATAATTTCGTAGAGTACGGTGTGGATGAAGAAAAGCACCTGATCAACTACGAAGATGTTAGACAAAAAGCGTTAGAGCACAAGCCAAAGCTGATCGTAGCGGGAGCAAGCGCGTATCCAAGAGCGATCGATTTCGCGAAGTTCCGTGAAATAGCTGACGAAGTGGGAGCATACCTGATGGTGGATATGGCTCATATCGCCGGACTTGTAGCGGCTGGTCTTCACCAGAACCCGGTTCCGTATGCAGACTTCGTAACGACAACGACTCACAAAACATTGCGTGGACCACGCGGTGGTATGATCCTTTGTAAAGAAGAGTTTGCGAAGAAGATAGACAAGTCTATTTTCCCTGGAATCCAGGGCGGACCTCTTATGCACGTGATTTCTGCTAAAGCCGTGGCTTTCGGTGAAGCACTGCAGGGTTCTTTTAAAGATTATGCACAGAACATCATTGACAATGCGAAGCGTCTGGGAGAAGGTCTTGTGAAAGAAGGAATCGATCTTGTATCGGGCGGTTCTGATAACCACCTATTACTCATCGACACTCGTTCACTTGGGTTAACTGGTAAAGTCGCTGAAAAGGTTCTTGATGAGATCGGAATCACCGTTAATAAAAACACGATTCCATTCGATCCGGAAAGCCCATTCGTTACAAGCGGTGTCCGCATCGGAACGGCTGCAGTGACGTCCAGAGGATTCGGACTTGGGGACATGGACGAAATTGCTTCGATCATGGCATTGACTCTTAAGAATCACGAAGATGAAGCGAAATTGGAAGAAGCACGCAAGCGCGTGTTGGATTTAACGAGCAAATTTGAGTTGTATCCTGAGAGATAATAGATATGGCCTCTTCATTAGGGACGGACGTTCCTGGTGGGGAGGTTTTTTGATGGGTGAAGACATGCGGGGTGGTTCCATAATTTGTTAAAAGACACTTCCCATCTCATGTTGCTCTTAAATTGTCTTTTATGTACAATAGTCTGAGGTGTAAATGAAGTGGACAAACCATTTTTACATAAAACTGAATTAAAAGGAGAGAGTCGTATGGGCAAAGTATATGTATTTGATCATCCGTTGATCCAACATAAGTTAACGTTTATCCGTGATAAAGAAACAGGAACAAAGGAATTTCGTGAGCTTGTTGACGAGGTTGCAACACTGATGGCCTTTGAAATCACACGTGACCTGCCACTGGAGGATATCGACGTTGAAACGCCGGTAAGCAATGCGAAAGCGAAAACCCTTGCTGGGAAAAAATTAGGGATCGTCCCTATTTTACGTGCCGGCCTTGGAATGGTTGATGGAATCTTAAAATTAATCCCGGCTGCGAAAGTAGGACATGTGGGGTTATACCGTGACCCTGAGACTCTAAAGCCGATCGAATATTACGTGAAGCTTCCAAGTGATGTGGAAGAGCGTGACTTCATCCTGGTCGATCCGATGCTTGCAACGGGCGGATCTGCCGTTGAAGCCATCAACTCATTGAAAAAGCGCGGTGCCGTAAGCATTAAGTTCATGTGCTTAGTGGCATGTCCTGAAGGCGTCGATGCCATCAAGGAAGCACACCCTGATGTTGATATCTTCATCGCCGCTCTTGATGAGAAGCTGAATGAAAAAGGCTACATCGTTCCTGGACTTGGGGACGCGGGAGATCGTTTGTACGGAACGAAATAATCAGTGAACTCGAAAAGCCGGATTATCGTGAATGATAATCCGGCTTTTTCTATTTGATTGGAAGTATTTACATTAAATTCAAGGGTTACTCAGTAAGGGATTCTTCTATATAATGGAGGGGCATGTGAAGTGGGGGACCTATCATTTTATAAACCTCACTTTTTAGTAATTGTGTTGAAAATGTGAACAATCTGGGAACACGTGGATAGGTTGTGCACTTTTTAACTTGAACGCATTGACATAGATTAAGCCCTATTGTATGCTTACAAAGGATGTAAAATGATAAGGTTTTCACAATGCGTAAACCCTTATGCAATCGCTTTTACATCATGTCTGAAATGCTTGCCTCATGTTCAAATTTTGTTTGAATGGGAGAGGTTGAAATGGGTCAAAAAAACGAAAGCCCATATAAAGCGATGGCGATTTATTCGGCCATTTTGGCACAGCTTGTCGGGTCTATCTTAGTCGGGATTTTCCTGGGGAGATGGATTGATCAGCAGGTTGATTCAGCACCACTCTTTTTAATCATCGGTTTGCTCCTCGGCCTTGCCGCAGGGATTTATGCGATGCTTCGAACAGTACGACATTTCTTCTTAGGAGAATAATAAGATATGCCGGAACTCCATCAAATGTTTAATAGACAGCGGAAATACATAATTTATGTGCTTTCTATTTACGTCCTGGGCTGGGGATTCACCGCCCACAAATCAGTATTCTTAGGGTTAATTTTAGGGACATTACTAAGTCTTTATATGCACTGGGGCATGACCAAGCGGGTCTCGAAGTTCGGGGACGCCGTGGTAGAGGGGAAAAAAGTGAGATCGCTAGGAACCACTTCCCGTATGGCCGCAGCCGCCCTTGGAGTCATCATTGCCACACGATTTCCAGAAACATTTCATCTCCTAAGTCTTATTATTGGATTAATGACGACCTATATTGTCATTATGATAGATTATTTTTTCAGCAGCTTCAAAACTAATAAATAGCGGGGAAGAGAGGTGAAGTATTTTGAATCATGGAGCACCTACAGCCCATTTTCTGGGTTTGACTTTTAACCTTGCGAACGTTTTGATGATCACGGTCGCAACGGCCATAGTGTTTATTATTGCCCTCTTATCTACACGTCGCTTAGCCCTGAAGCCTACCGGTATGCAGAACTTTTTCGAGTGGGTCATGGACTTTGTTAAAGGGATCATTAAGAGCAACATGGACTGGAAGACGGGTGGCCGTTTTCATATCTTAGGTCTCACGATTATCATGTATATTTTTGTATCGAATATGCTGGGTCTGCCATTCTCTGTCGTGTATGACGGTGAATTATGGTGGAAATCACCTACAGCCGATCCTGCCATCACGATGACCCTGGCGGTTATGGTCGTGGTACTATCCCATTTCTATGGAATCAGGTTGAAGGGGTTTGGCGAATATGGGAAAGACTTTTTCAAACCTATGTGGTGGTTATTCCCGCTAAAAATCATTGAAGAGTTTGCAAACACTCTTACATTGGGTCTTCGACTTTACGGTAACATCTATGCCGGTGAAATCCTGCTTGCACTACTTGCGGGTCTTGCCGTTAACGGTGGTATCGGCGGAACGATCGGAGCAATCGCACCAATGCTTGCTTGGCAAGGATTCTCGGTGTTTGTCGGATCGATCCAGGCGTTCATTTTCTGTATGTTAACAATGGTTTATATGGCTCACAAAGTCAGCCACGACCATTAATATATACCTGTTCATTACGGTGGACAAACATATATGTAAAAAATATTTTTCTTATACATTAAAGGAGGAACTTTAGAATGAGTCTTATCGCAGCAGCAATTGCAGTTGGTTTAGCAGCACTAGGAGCAGGTATTGGTAACGGTCTTATCGTAGGTCGTACAGTAGAAGGAATTGCACGTCAACCGGAATTACGTGGTACTTTACAAACAACAATGTTCATCGGTATCGCATTAGTTGAGGCACTTCCAATCATCGGTGTAGTTATCGCTTTCATCGCACTAGGAAGCTAATAAAACGGACAGGTTGAATGGCGAAGTTCGTCTTGACGATTATCTTCGCCATTCCTATGTACTAGAGAATAGATTCTTTGCAAGAACGGTTCATTTATAAAAAATACGATCCAATCGATTCTTGAAGGGAGTGAATCGAGTATGTTAACTAACGCATTCGTTATAGGTGAGGCAGCAGGTCACGGCGGCCTTAACACAGGGGATATCGTCTTTCAGCTGATCATGTTCCTGGTTCTTATGGCGCTACTTAAGAAATTCGCCTGGGGTCCATTAATGGGAATCATGCAGCAGCGTGAAGACCACATCGCCGGTGAGATCACGGCAGCCGAAAAGAGCCGCACTGAGGCAAACAATATTTTAGAAGAGCAAAAGAAACTTCTGAAAGAAGCTCGTCTTGAAGCTCAAACGATGATTGAAAACTCTAAGAAACAAGGTTCTGAACAACGTGAAGAGATTATCGCCACTGCTCGTCAAGAGGCAGAGAGATTGAAAGAATCTGCAAAGCGCGAAATCGAAACGCAAAAAGAACAAGCTGTTGCAGCACTACAGAAACAGGTTGCATCTTTATCAGTACTTATTGCTTCTAAGGTCATTGAGAAAGAACTTTCTGCTGATGATCAACAGAAGTTAATTAACGATTATATTCAAGAGGTAGGGGAAGAGCGATGAGCTACTCTACAGTTGCAAAACGCTATGCGTTAGCTCTTTTCGAGATTGCCCAGGACCATAATCAGCTTGAAGGAATCGAAGAAGAGCTGCGTACAGTGAGAGCGGTTTTCCTTGAGAACACCGAATTAACGGTTCTTTTTGAAAATCCTAAGCTTACGTTAGATAAGAAGAAGTCATTGATTCAGGAAGCATTTCTCGCGGCTTCCCCGTATGTCCTGAACACATTGATGCTGATGACCGACCGTCACCGTACGGGCGAGATCACAGATATGGTTGAGGCATTCATCGAATTGACAAACGAAGCACGCGGGATTGCAGATGCGACAGTGTACTCTGTACGTCCTTTAACAGAAGATGAGCAAACAGCATTGTCGTCTTCTTTTGCTAAAAAAGTCGGAAAACAATCATTAAGAATTACCAATGTGACAGACGAAAATTTACTCGGCGGCATCAAGGTCCAAATCGGGACACGCATCTATGATGGAAGCCTGCAAGGTAAATTGACTCGTCTTGAGCGTGAACTAATTCGTTAACTTTCGTATAAATGAGGGGTGAAATTCATGAGCATCAAGGCGGAAGAAATCAGCGCGCTGATAAAAAAGCAAATTGAAAACTATCAGTCTGAGATGAAAGTAAGCGACGTAGGTACAGTTATCCAAATCGGTGACGGTATCGCTCGTGCTCATGGCCTCGACAATGTCATGGCTGGAGAGCTTGTTGAATTTTCTAACGGTGTCATGGGTATGGCACAGAACTTAGAAGAAAACAACGTTGGTATCATCATTCTCGGACCATATACTGACATTCGTGAAGGCGATGAGGTTCGTCGTACTGGGCGTATCATGGAAGTACCAGTAGGACAAGAACTAGTTGGTCGTGTAGTAAACTCACTTGGACAACCAGTTGATGGATTGGGTCCAATCGCAACAACTAAAACGCGTCCGATTGAAAGCGGGGCACCTGGTGTTATGGATCGTAAATCCGTACATGAGCCGCTTCAAACGGGTATCAAAGCGATCGATGCATTAGTTCCAATCGGTCGTGGACAACGTGAATTGATCATCGGTGACCGTCAAACAGGTAAAACATCTGTTGCCATCGATGCGATCCTGAACCAAAAAGACCAGGACATGGTATGTATCTACGTAGCCATCGGTCAAAAAGAATCAACAGTACGTAACGCGGTAGAAACATTGCGTAAGCACGGTGCATTGGATTACACAATCGTTGTAACGGCATCAGCTGCTTCACCGGCTCCGATGCTATTCTTAGCACCATACGCTGGTATCACAATGGCTGAAGAATTCATGCACAGTGGCAAGCACGTTCTTGTCGTGTACGATGATCTTTCCAAGCAGGCTTCTGCTTACCGTGAGCTTTCCCTACTATTACGTCGTCCTCCAGGCCGTGAAGCATTCCCTGGTGACGTATTCTACTTGCACTCTCGTTTACTCGAGCGTGCGGCGAAATTGAGTGATGCAAAAGGTGGAGGTTCCATCACGGCATTGCCATTCGTTGAAACACAAGCAGGAGATATCTCCGCTTATATCCCGACAAACGTTATATCCATCACGGATGGACAGATTTTCTTACAATCTGACCTATTCTTCTCCGGTGTACGTCCGGCGATCAATGCGGGTCTTTCCGTATCACGTGTTGGTGGATCTGCACAAATCAAAGCAATGAAGAAGGTTTCCGGTACGCTTCGTCTTGACTTAGCCGCTTACCGTGAGCTTGAAGCATTCGCTCAGTTCGGATCGGATCTTGATAAAGCGACTCAGGCGAAACTGAATCGTGGAGCTCGTACTGTAGAAGTACTGAAGCAGGATCTTAACAAACCACTTAAAGTTGAAAAACAAGTCATGATCTTCTATGCACTGATTAAAGGTCATTTAGATGATATTCCAGTTGTAGATATCCGTCGTTTCGAGTCTGAACTTCTAAGCTGGTTAGATCACAACCATACTGAACTGTTAGACCATATTCGTACGACGAAAGGTCTTCCTGAAGATGATGCAATGAAAACCGCGATCAATGAATTCAAGAAGACATTCATCAAGTCTGAATAAGGGAATATAGGGGGAAGGGCAATAAGCCCGCTCCCTATATCTGACAATATGTAAAGGGTGGTGAGAACCAGTGGCATCGTTACGCGATATACAAACTCGTATTACTTCTACCAAAAAGACAAGTCAAATCACCAAAGCAATGGAAATGGTATCAGCTTCTAAATTGAATCGTGCGGAGACGAATGCTAAGTCATTCGTACCTTACATGAATAAAATCCAAGAAGTGGTGACATCCGTTGCAGCGGGCAGTCAAGGTGTGAGGAATCCGATGCTAGTCTCCCGCCCCGTTAAAAGAACCGGGTATCTGGTCATTACATCAGACCGTGGTTTGGCGGGGGCATATAACAGCAGTGTAATCCGTGCTGTTAGCAATCGAATTAAAGAAAGTCACAGCTCGAATGATGAATTTGCCATTATTGCTCTGGGCCGTGTCGGTGCTGATTTCTTCCGTAAAAAAGGCTTTAATGTCCTTGAGTCGGTAACGGGTCTTCCGGATCAACCGAATTTCGCCGACATTAAAGATATCGCAAACAAAGCGGTGGGTATGTTCTCTGCCGAGGCATACGATGAACTGTACATGTTCTATAACCACTATGTCAGTGCGATCCAACAGGATGTTACGGAGAAAAAAGTGTTACCGTTAACGGATCTGACTCCTTCAGGAAAGCTTGCTTCATATGAATTCGAGCCTTCTGCAGAGGAAATCCTTGAGGTATTGCTTCCTCAATACGCTGAAAGCCTGATTTTCGGGGCGTTACTTGACGGTAAAGCAAGTGAGCACGCCGCCCGTATGACAGCGATGAGAAATGCAACCGATAATGCAAAAGAAATCATCAGTGACCTTACACTGAAATTTAACCGTGCGCGTCAAGCAGCGATCACTCAGGAAATCACGGAGATCGTCGGCGGGGCTGCGGCACTCGAATAGAACTCTGACGGTTTTTAGAACCGTTTATACTTTATAAAGTTTTTGTCAAAAGCTAGTTAGGAGGGAAAGAGATGAACAAAGGACACGTTCTTCAAGTAATGGGTCCAGTTGTTGATGTCAAGTTCGCCAGCGGCCAACTTCCTGATATCTACAACTCTTTAAAGATCCAAATTGCAGATAGAGCTGAACTTACATTAGAGGTTGCCCTTCACCTAGGTGATGATTCTGTACGTACGATCGCAATGGCATCTACGGATGGTTTACAACGTGGAGCCGAAGTACTCGATACAGGAGCACCAATCTCTGTACCAGTAGGGGATGTAACGTTAGGTCGTGTATTCAACGTTCTGGGTGAATCAATCGATTTAGACGAGCCTCTAGCAGCAGGTATCCGTCGTGATCCGATTCACAGACAGGCACCTACATTCGATCAACTTTCTACAGAAGTTGAGATTCTTGAAACAGGTATCAAAGTAGTAGACTTACTTGCTCCATACATCAAGGGTGGTAAGATCGGTCTATTCGGTGGTGCCGGTGTTGGTAAAACCGTATTAATCCAGGAGCTTATCAATAACATCGCCCAAGAGCACGGTGGTATCTCTGTATTCGCCGGTGTTGGAGAGCGTACTCGTGAAGGAAATGACCTTTATCACGAGATGAGCGATTCTGGCGTTATCAAGAAAACAGCGATGGTATTCGGACAAATGAACGAACCGCCTGGTGCGCGTATGCGTGTTGCCTTGACGGGTCTGACAATGGCTGAATACTTCCGTGATGAGCAAGGTCAAGACGTACTTCTGTTCATCGATAACATCTTCCGATTCACGCAAGCAGGTTCAGAGGTTTCTGCCCTACTAGGCCGTATGCCATCTGCCGTTGGTTACCAGCCGACACTTGCGACTGAAATGGGTCAACTGCAAGAGCGTATCACGTCAACAAACGTAGGTTCTGTAACATCGATCCAAGCGATCTATGTACCTGCCGATGACTACACGGATCCGGCTCCTGCAACAACTTTCGCTCACCTTGATGCAACAACGAACCTTGAGCGTAAGCTTTCTGAAATGGGTATCTATCCTGCGGTAGATCCATTGGCATCGACTTCCCGTGCTCTTTCTCCAGACATCGTTGGAGAAGAACACTACAATGTTGCACGTAACGTTCAACAGACGTTACAACGCTATAAAGAACTTCAAGATATCATCGCGATCCTTGGTATGGATGAGCTTTCTGATGATGATAAGCTGACAGTACAACGCGCACGCCGCGTACAGTTCTTCTTATCTCAAAACTTCCACGTTGCAGAACAGTTCACAGGCCAAAAAGGTTCTTACGTAGAAGTGAAGGACACAGTAAAAGGCTTCGTTGATATTCTTGCAGGTAAATACGACCACATTCCAGAAGATGCATTCCGTCTTGTAGGTCCGATCGAGGACGTACTGGCTGCAGCTAAAGAAATGGGCGTAGAGGTATAATTAGGGACCAGGAGGGAAGAAAATGAAGACATTAAAAGTCAATATTGTCACTCCCGATGGCCCAGTGTACGATTCAGAAGTGGAAATGGTGAGCACGAAAGCTCAAAGCGGTGAGCTTGGAATCTTACCTGGACACATTCCGATGGTTGCTCCACTACAAATCGGTGCGGTTCGCCTGAAAAAAGGTGGCAACACTGAGCTTGTAGCTGTCAGTGGCGGATTTTTAGAAGTTCGTCCTGAACAGGTGACAATTCTAGCACAGTCTGCTGAAACAGCAGAAGCTATCGATGTACAACGCGCGAAAGAAGCAAAAGGCCGTGCTGAAGACCGCATGCAGGCACAACAGGACGACGTAGATTTCCGTCGTGCCGAACTCGCTCTGAAGCGTGCCATGAACAGAATAAACGTTTCCGAACGTAATTTCTAATAACGAAGAAACCACCTTTCCTTTGGAGAGGTGGTTTCTTTTTTTTATGGCAAATGGACGGTTTGGATATGCTGCATATTCAAGTAGGTCGATTCGCCCTTGGCTGTAATCAATTCCATGATATTATCCGACACTCTCTCGATCTTGCCGATCATTTCTTCCTGAACTCCCAGGTTTAATACCACGAGGTGCCCGCTCAATTTTTCAAGTTGAACCTCGAAGCTTCTGGCCAGGGTGATGGAATTTGACGGATTGACAGGCAGATTTTCCTTACTCAAGCGATAGGGAGAAAGATTGGTGGAATAGGGAATCAGCCATTTCAGATGCTGCAGGGAGATGTACATCGTTTTGTAAACAGGGGAATAGAAGGCAAAGTAATTGTTCATGATCCCTGTGATATAACCGTGTATCGGCTGATTGCCCGTTGTGTAAATTTCAAGGAAGACTCCCTTGGCCGTGGTCAAAATTTTTCGCAGGGATAATTGATCTTCCTGTTCGAGCTGTGGGCTTACAGACGGTTCATCGATCCCGATGGATTCCTTCGATACAACCGACATATTTTTTATATGAGAAGTGGAGATATAGATATAATCGTCTCCGTTATAGACGATCAGGACCTCGCTGCCGACCTCGATCAAAAATCCGTTGATGGCTTTTTTTCCGGTAAGTTCGATCATGACTGCTTCACCGGTGAATGCAGAATAGACATTTTTCATAAGCTTTAATACTCCTTCCTAGTTTAAAATAACCACTCTATCCAAAGGTACAAACTGTATAATCCGACTAGTAGGCTGATTGGGACAACGAATATGGTCACCCTCAGATAGCGGCTCCAGGAAATCTTGATTCCATGAGTCTTTAAGATGAACATCCAAATCAATGTGGCGAGGGTTCCCACTGGTGTCAACAACGCACCGATGTCACTCCCCAGCACATTGGCTAAATAAGCAATCTGTAAAATGTGGGGATCCAGTCCCATTTCCGTGATGGATAGGGTGCCGATCATCACCGCCGGCAGATTGTTAAAGAGATTGGAGATCACGGTAAGGAAGATCCCCATGATGATACTGGCATTGAAAGGCTGTCCGACAATATGATCCCTGAATTGGTCGACGATGAAGTCGCTTAATCCGACATTTTTCAGCCCATACACCAGCACATACATATTAAAAGCGAATAACAGAACATGCCAAGGCGTCTTTCGGACAATATCCATGAAGCCCATCCTTGTCCGCATGTACCTGAGGAAGATCAGAATGACGGCCCCGACCATACCGATGATTTCAAGTGGTATGCCAAAAGGGGTCAGGGCAAAAAAGGCGGCCCGGGTGAGAACGACAATCAGCAAACAATACTTGATCAGGGTAAAATCGATTTCTTTCTTCTGCTCATTGGAGGAAAGAGGGTGTGAGTAGGAGTAGGCTTGGGCATCTTTTTTCCAGTTGATCGAGACATCCAGGATTTTTTTCGGGATTGATTTGCGGAAGTAGAGGTAGAGAAGATAGGCGATGACGAGGATGGCGACCATGGATGGCACGAACATCATCTGAACGTAGTCCTGCAGGGTGAGACCGACGATTTTCAGGGCTATGAGATTCGAAATATTGCTGACGGCGATGGGTGCACTGGCGGCAGTGGCAATAAGGGCACCTGAAAGCAGGTAGGGGATTTTCTGATGGTTCTTGAGCTTCAATAGGGAGGTCATATGGATGATGATCGGAGTGGTGATGAGGATGCTGCCGTCGTTATTAAAGAACATGGTCATCATAAAACATAATAACATCACATAGACATACAACCTGAGTCCCGAACCCCTCGACCTGTTGACAATATTCACGGCGACGACCCGGAAGAAACCGATACTCTCAAGGACGATGGACATCATGATCGTCGATAATATCGTAAGAGCGGCCCCGCTCACGATATCGACGATGGTAAACACATCGCTGAAGGGAACGATCCCGATAAGAAGGACGATGGCCGCCCCGATGGATGTAGGGATGGTTTCATTGATCCCGAACGGTCTCCATAACATGACAATGATGGTAAGGGAAAAAATGATCGTCATAAACCAAAACATATTATCGGGCATGAGATTTCGCCTCTTTTATGATGGAAGAAGGTGAACCATCTAAATGCTCAAAGAGTGGATATTTGTCCACCTTTGAAATACCGGGTTTAATAAACAGGAGATGAAAGATACTTCCTAAAAGTACAAAATAGATGATCAAGAACATGATCATTCCTCCTTTCGAATCGCAATCCTTTATGAATTATCCCAGCATCTTCTTCAACTGCAACCTGTCAATGATGGAGGATGCTGAGATTTTTCATGCATAGCATAAGCCTGTTCATTCGTTATGACCAACTTTTACTGAGATTCTGCCGTCTTTACTTGGAGGTTGAATTTTTGGAAGAAGAGGATTTTGCCCCTTCAAGTTCATCGTAATAGAAAGCAGGTTGTTGTTTTTTCTTCGTGTTTTTAGTAGAAGATTTAGTGGATGATTGGTTTTTAGAGCTTTGCTGGGATGAGCTGCTCTTGTTGGATGATTCCTGATTCTTTGAAGAGTCCTGTTTTTGTGAGGAATTATCTTTACTGGATGAGCTGTCTTGATTATCCGAAGTCGTTTTCTTCGTCCCATCATAAATATTCAGAACCGAGGCATGCTGCAGATACACCCGGTCTTTCCCCTGTGTCAACACGAGGTGATCTTCTTCCACCGCTGAAAGAATCCCTGAGTAGGACGCTTTGCCGGATCCATTGATCGTCACCCAGCTGAGTAAGCTCTGGGACAATACATCGGACATTTTTTCACCCTTCAAGTGATCATCCGTTACAGGCAACGCTTCTACATCTTTAGAGTTCTTCGTTACTGCCTGGATTTGTGAAATCGGGTAATACAATGTTTCGTTTTCACTGGAATAGACGGTCAGATAATCCGTACTGACCTCCGCTAATTGACCTGACAGTTTTGTCCCGTCGTTTAGAACAATATTGATCTGATAACCTGTTAACCCTTTTAATGAATCATTGAAATTACTCATTCAATTATTCTCCCTTCCTTATAGAGAAAATTACTTCTCTTCTTCCGTTTTCTCTGCTTTTTTAGCCTTCACGCCGTAGCTGATGCTTTTCACATGGAATGCAGCCAGGCGGACAACCTCTTCATTCAACACAAGTGTGACGAATTCATCATTCGAATTCTCAAGAATACCCTCGAGTTTCTCAGGACCACCGCGATTGATGCTCACCCATTGATATTTCAAGCTTGTGAGTAAAGCTCCAAACGTGTCTTCCTTCATAAATTCCATACCTTCTTCAGAAAGTTCCTCCACATTAAACGGCAAACCTGATTTAATGTTCTGGGAAATGCTCTTAACATGGGATGTATTGTAGTAGATCACACCATCTTTTTCTGTTAAAAGAGCGAAATGATCGTTCCCTCCATATAGAAGCTTTCCGGTACGCGATTCTGGACCGCCGCGATTCACCTTGACAACCTTCCCGACAAGCGAAGACATTAATTCTTTATTCATACTTGTTCCCTCCTGTTGTATATAAACATTTTCACTTTATGTATATGTGACATGCCGTGACATTGTACTATTACAGACGCCCTTTTTGGTGGACTAGTTGGGGTTAGGAGGGGAAATGGGCGGGGGGATGGAGGGGAAACGCACGTGATAATGGAAGCAAAGCAGGATCTTTTCTAATAGAGCTTAAAAAATAGGCTCTGATTTAGGCGGGGACAACCCAAACGCTGGAGGGGAAGGGAACGTAGACTATAGGAAAGGACAAAAGGAGGATGGGAAAATGAGTTCGAAAAAAGGACAAGGAAAAGGGAAAGGCCAGCTGCAGTACCAAAATTATGGCGAATATCAGTGGATGATCGGTGATATGGGCCAGCAGGAAGCTAAAGGTGGAAAAGATAAGCAAAAGGGACAGGGCAAACAAGCTAAATGCGGCTGCCAGGGATACTACTACGAATGCATGCAACAAGGTCAAAAAGGCAAAAAGAAAGAGAAATAAAACCTCCAGCCGACATATCCACGGTACACATGACTACCTTATGAAATACGCCCCTCATTAAAACAAAACCACCCATTACAATCCTCTGTAATGGGTGGTTTTTATGGAGGGACGGACCTCTTCAAAAAATTTGCAAAATACATATGTAGTTACTGAATTATGTGTTAAAATGTTCTATGTGTGTCGAATTTGGTCATTTGAAGGAGTGAAAAGAGTGGTGGAAAGCTTTGGTCAACAGGCCCTAGTCAGCATGCTTGTGCATTTATTTGTATTCGGGATCACGTTCTGGGCTTTGCAAGCCATTCAGCTGGACAAGCTCCTGAAGAAGAATCGGGTCGCACAGGGGAGACTATTGTATGTCCTACTAACGGTCGCAATCGGGTCAGCCGTCAGCCGTTTTTTACTGGATTATTACCTATGGTCTCAGAGCTTGCCGGTTTTCTTTGAATAAGTAGAGATTCTGACAAAAAATAGGTCTTCCTGCATGTTTTCAAGGGACACTGTTTTGAGTAAGATTAATTTTGTGTTCGTCCCTTTGTGAAAAAGTTTCAAAGTGAAACCCTTTTCACAATACTTGCTTGAAAGCCTCAATAATTGTAAAAAGATGACGACAATTTTCAAGTATGTTCTCCCTCTATTCGGACAGACTTTTAGTAAGGGGAGGAATGAAAAATGAGTCGGTATTTTTACATTATTTTAATCTTTTTGGTTGGATTAGGTTTTCTTCCTGTCATTAATGGGAACAACACTATCGTAGCCAAACATTTATTAGACATTGAAAAGCTTGATCAAGCCATTGTTCATTCTCAAGGTCAGATAACTGAATGGTCTCTATATGCAAGAGAAAACAAAAAAAGCTTCACGAATAAAGGGTTTGCCAAATATAGTACTACTATGCAGGAAACATTTTCTGATTTTGACTGGGAGACAGAAAAGTCCGCTGAAGGAGTAGTGGTTGTGGGACAACGTCAGACGTCTCACGGGGAAGAAACCATTAAGTTCCAGCATACCCCCACAAACGGGCATTCAGTATCGTACATTATGTATGAAATGCGCGGAAATCAGAAAGCGTTGGGAGAAAAGACGAAGCAGTATATCAAGTCTGAATTCATCCCAAATATGGAAATCATTTTCACTTCTAAACCTATGATTTTCTCTTGTATAAAAGGCGAATTCAATGATAAGCTTGAGAAAGTTTTGTCGAATCAGGCTGTCGAACTAATGTCGAAATTAGACGCAAAAGAACTGGAATCACTTAAAGAAGAAGACTTTTATTCCATTTCAGCTTACTCGGAACAAATGTCACGGACTATACCTACAAAAAATGATGATATGAATATACAACTAGGTCTACGGAAAAGCGGAATGGGCGCTAAGACAACCTTTGTGATTGGCACACCCATCCTAATTATTGAATATTAATATAGAGAAATTGGACGCGGAGGGGAATACTCTTGGAAAAAATTATCGTCCGCGGCGGTCAGCGTTTAAGCGGTACAGTGCAAGTTGAAGGAGCAAAGAATGCCGTTTTACCAGTCATCGCTGCTACATTATTAGCAAGTGAAGGAAAAAGTAAAATTACAAATGTACCACCACTCTCCGATGTATATACGATCAATGAAGTATTACGTCATTTAAATACAGATGTAGAGTTTAACAATGGTGAAGTCATCGTGAATGCATCTAGAGAGTTGTTTATTGAAGCACCGTTCGAATATGTGCGTAAAATGCGTGCATCCGTTCTTGTAATGGGTTCACTCTTAGGCCGTACGGGTAAAGCGCGTGTCGCTCTTCCTGGAGGCTGTGCGATTGGATCAAGACCGATTGACCAACACTTAAAGGGCTTCGAGGCAATGGGAGCCAAAGTGAAGGTAGGAAATGGTTTCATCGAAGCGGAAGTAGACGGAAGATTGAAGGGTGCCAAGGTGTATCTGGACTTCCCAAGCGTTGGGGCAACAGAAAACATCATGATGGCAGCCGTTCTTGCAGAAGGAACAACCATCCTTGAGAACGTAGCAAAAGAACCTGAAATCGTCGACTTAGCCAACTTCCTGAACAAAATGGGAGGAAGCGTGGTAGGTGCAGGAACCGGCACGATCCGTATCGAAGGTGTAGACCGTCTATACGGTGTCGAGCACAGCATCATCCCTGACCGTATCGAAGCAGGAACCTTCATGGTGGCAGCTGCGATCACTCAAGGTAATGTCCTTGTAAAAGGTGCGATTCCGGAACATTTATCTTCATTAGTGGCGAAGATGGAAGAGATGGGCGTTACGATCATCGATGAAGAAGAAGGTCTTCGTGTCATTGGACCGGAGAAACTGAAATCCGTCGATATCAAAACGATGCCTCATCCAGGTTTCCCGACAGATATGCAATCTCAAATGATGGCATTGCTTCTGGCAGCTGACGGTACCAGCGTCATCACGGAAACCGTATTTGAAAATCGTTTCATGCATGCGGAAGAATTCCGTCGCATGGGAGCAGACATCAAGATCGAAGGACGCTCTGTCATCATGAACGGACCAACACCTCTTCAAGGGGCAGAAGTGGCTGCAACGGATCTTCGTGCTGCAGCGGCACTTTCCATCGCTGGTCTAGTGGCAGACGGTTATACTCGCGTAACAGAACTGAAGCATTTAGATCGTGGATATGTGAACTTCCATCAGAAGCTAGCAGGCCTTGGAGCCGATATCGAGCGTGTGAAGGAAGTCGAAGAAACACCTGTTTCTGAGCAGCAAGACATGATTAAGGATGCGTAAATAGATAGTGGAAAAGGTGAGCTCTTTTTGGAGGGCTTGCCTTTTTTGTTTTCAAAAACCCATCCCCTCGCACACTATCACTCCCAACCCTCAAACTCTCCCAATTCACAATCATAATTGCTTGTCCACTACCATACATATGAAAGAGAGTGGAGAAGTGTGCTAGGACATTCTCCTATTTAATCTTTCATTGGAGGCCGCGAACATGAAGCAGTTGAAACCCGTAGTGATCATCTTCTCAATCTTTATCAGCATCATCTTTCTTGTACCCACTCTGCTGGTACTCCCATTTTCATCAGACAAGGACACGGCAAACCTGGACGAAAAATTGAAAAATACACCATCCGTTGAAGAATTGGCAGACTCAGTCGAGGTGTCGGTGTATCGATCCGGTCAGGATCTCATCGAAAAACTTCCCCTTGAGCAGTATGTCGTAGGGGTAGTGGCGGGGGAAATGCCGGCGGATTTTGAAAAGGAAGCATTGAAGGCACAGGCCCTTGCAGCAAGGACCTATATGGTGAATCAGCTTATGTCAGATGATCCTTCTGTGCCGAAGGGAGCCGATGTGACGGATACGGTATCCCATCAGGTGTATAAAAACCAAAAGGAACTGGCCACCCTATGGGGCTCAGACTATGACTGGAAAATCAAGAAGATTTCAGAAGCGGTCCTGGAAACAAAGGGGAAAGTTCTCACATATGATGATAAGCCGATTACGGCCGCATTCTTCTCGACAAGTAACGGCTATACGGAAAACTCAGAGGCGTATTGGACAGATGATATCCCGTATTTACGGAGTGTAGAAAGTCCTTGGGACAAAGCATCACCCAAGTTTGAAGATCAAAAGATCATTCCGATCAATGAATTCAAAAAGAAGCTCGGTGTCACACTGCCTAAGGACGGGTCGGTGGGGACGATCACATCAAGGACCGAAGGCAAAAGGGTGGCGAAGGTAGAAATCAATGGGAAAGAATTCACAGGGCGTGAGATCAGGGATAAATTGGGCCTCAGATCCTCAGACTTCACCTGGTACCTGAAGGATGACCACATCGTCATTGCCACAAAAGGTTTCGGCCATGGAGTCGGGATGAGCCAGTACGGGGCAAACGGGATGGCGAAGGAAGGCAAGAATTATAAAGATATCGTGACCCATTATTATAAAGACGTCAAAATAACGGAATCGAGCAAACTCCTGCAAAAGGTGACGGCACAAAGATAAGAAAAAGGATTGAGTATGGTCATGGCGACCGGACTCAATCCTTTTTTACATATGCTTCAAACCTCTTCATCGCCCTCGTCAACCTGTGATCCGGATTTCGGAAATACGTGCGGTTCACGATCCAAAATAGGACGGTGACCCCAATCAAATCCTTGGCGGCATCAATCATCGTGGAAGACCGGTACGGCACGAAGGATTGATGGATCTCATCTATGAATCCATAAAAAATAGCTATCAGTGCGACCATGAAATTCAATGTGAACCGAAGCCTTCCGTGTGCGAGCAGTGCGACGACAAACAATGCATATAAAATCCCGAACTCAACCAAGTGGAGTGATTCCTTAATGAAACGGTCCATCCCATCATCAGGTAACCGCAGCACGGCATCATCAGGATTGCTCGACATGACCCAAATCAGGATCATATAAAGAAAAGGCGCAGCCGTCAGCACATATTTAAGTAACTTCTTCATATCGGATCCGTCCTTTCAGTTTATAGTATTGTACCATGGGGGACCGGGATTTCGTTATCATCACTCAATAGTTTCGAAGTTTGCCACATTTTTTGGAGGAAAATTCCACAACCATACATATTCCTCCCCACTTTGTCGAAACATAAGAAATTAAAATTTTTTTGCCAATGTGTATATATTTTCTGAATTCTGTTCAGAATGATTGCTGAGGTGATGAAAATGAGAGAGGAAGAAAAGAAACAACCTTCTCAAAACTTTTTGAAAAGACGTTGGGCATACCCAGCAATCTATTTAGCAAGTGCAGCAATCATTATCACGGGGATTCTGTGGTACCAGGCAGGAAATGATGTAAACGAGAAAGCCAAGGATTACAGCTATGATGGAGTTCCTACTGACAATGAGTTCAACCAGCCTGCAGAAGAAGTCAATCGTTCATTGGAAAACTTTGTAATGCCTGTTTCAAGCCCTGAAGATACAGTGATCGAAAAACAATTCTACGACACTGAAGCTTCAGCGGAAGAACAGGAAGCTGCCCTAGTCGTGTATGGAAACATGTACTACCCGAACCAAGGAGTCGACATCTCAAAAGATGGAAAAGAATTTGATGTACTGGCTGCCATGAGCGGTACAGTCACAAAGGTTCAGGAAGATTCCTTACTTGGTAACACGATTGAAATCGAGCACAGCAAAGGCATCGTGACTCGCTATCAATCAGTGAAAGATTTTGAAGTCGCGGTTGGAGATGTAGTTGATCAAGGACAAGCCATTGCGAAAGCAGGAAAGAGCTTATTCAATGAAGAAGCCGGCGTTCACGTACACTTTGAAATCCGTAAAGCGGATGTAGCCGTGAATCCAATGGAATACTTCAATAAGTCTCTTGCCACTCTTCAAGAAGCACAGCTTGAAGACAAGAAAGTTTCAGGTGAACAGCCGGATGCAGCAGCGGCTGAAGAAAATGCCGTAGAAGACCAAGCTAGCGAAAACAAAGCTACTGAAGACAAAGCTACGGAAGAAAAAGACGCAGCTGAAGAAAACAAGTCTACTGAAGAAAAGCAGGACCAGGCAAAGCCGAAACAAGAAAGCAAAGACAACGCTGACGTAAAAGAAGAAGAGTAACACCTATAAATGAGGGCTGACCGAATTACCGGTCAGTCTTTTTGCTTGTCCAAAAAAATTTCCTTGGAAATTCGACAGGATGGAAAGTTTACTGGTAAAGCTTTTCCATTATCATTCTCCTATTCAATATATACATTTTCTTCAATATCCTTATTTTAGAAAAATGAATGATGAACATATGTTGCGTTGTTGTCATTTTTTCTTTATTGACCAGGCTTTTTCCAGTAAAGATAATGATGGCATGAATAAAATTTCGGAAAATTAAGTCTTTTCAAAACAGGAGGTGAAACGTTGATTTACTTCATGCTATTTTTACTCATCACAGGAGGGTGCATCATCCTTGCCCTGAGGAAGAAGCGGGCATTCTTTCTGACCATACCATTCGTGTCTTTATTCATTTATTTTATCGTGCAGATTGCCATTGTCCCGGTGCCGTTTTTTGAAACAGTGAAATTTATTTTCAGTTTAAAATAATGAGCTTGAAAAGGGGTTACGTACATGAAGAAGATTGATAGAGCGAAAGCCGATCAGTATTTTAAAGAAAAAAATCGATACATGGCACTGTATTTAGTCATCTGGCTTCTTTCCTCCTTTGGTATCGTGCTGTTTGCCGAAAGCTTCTCCACCTTCACCATTAACGGATTTCCGTTCCATTATTTCATGGGCGCACAAGGTTCGATCATCGTTTTCATTGTTTTGCTTTACGTGAATGCGAAGGTGAGTGACGGGATCGATAAGAAATATGGACTGGATGAAAGCCGGAATGAGCAGATTAGCTACGGGAAAACGCTTGATCATTAATCAAATAGAGAAGAACTAGGGGGAAAGAATGAATGAATACTCAGTTTATTGTATCGACGTCTATCATACTGTTGACGTTTGCATTATATATCGGAATAGCGGTTTATAACAAAGCGAAGGCAACATCGGACTTCTATGTAGCCGGCCGCGGGGTGCCGCCGATCTTTAACGGGATGGCGATCGGGGCCGACTGGATGAGTGCGGCATCATTTATTGGACTGGCCGGTACTGTCATGATCCTCGGTTATGACGGCCTTGCCTATATCATGGGGTGGACAGGAGGATATTTATTATTGACCTTCCTGCTTGCACCACAGCTCAGGAAATATGGACGGTATACGGTGCCGGAATTCATCGGGGACCGGTATAACAGTCATACGGCCCGGGTCATCGCCGCCATCTGTACGATCATCATCAGCTTTACGTACTCCATCGGTCAGCTGTCGGGATCTGGTGTGGTCATCGGGCGTCTATTCGAAATCGATGCCAAGGTCGGTACGATGATCGGGGTCGTCCTCATTGCCTTTTACGCTGCGTTCGGAGGCATGAAGGGGATCACGTGGACCCAGGTCGCTCAGTACATCGTCTTGATCATTGCGTACTTGATCCCGGTCATCTTTATGTCCCTTCAAATCACGGGGAACCCTGCCCCGTGGATATCGTACGGTGAGCTGGTCGGGAAGATCGGGGAACTCGACCGGGAGCTCGGTGTGTCGGAATACTTCGCTCCTTTTACAAACGGGACGAAGTGGCAGTTCATGGCCCTCATGTTCACACTGATGGCGGGTACCGCCGGACTTCCCCATGTCATCGTCCGGTTCTATACCGTGTCCACGATGAAGGCGGCACGCTGGTCAGGTGCGTGGGCACTCCTTTTCATCGGACTTCTTTATCTATCTGCGCCGGCTTATTCGGCATTCTCCCGGTTTATTTTAATGACAAAAGTAGCGGGAAGCAAAATCAGCGATCTCCCTGCCTGGACGACCTCATGGGTGGATACCGGGAAACTGCAGGTGGCTGATGCGAATGGGGACGGAATCCTGCAATGGAAGGAAATCATCATCTCGAATGATATCGTCGTCATGGCGACACCGGAGATCGCGAACCTTGGCGTATTCGTCATCGGGCTCGTGGCGGCAGGTGCCATGGCAGCGGCGTTATCGACGGCAGGCGGATTGATGATCGCCATTTCGTCTTCTTTTGCACATGATATTTACTACCGCGTATTCAAGCCGAATGCGACAGAGCGGAATCGCCTGGCTGTTGCACGCTGGTCGATCGTCGTGGCTACTGTCCTCGCCGGAGTGGTGGCACTGAATCCTCCAGGGGTCATTACGCAAATCGTCGCCTGGGCCTTCGCCCTGGCGTCAGGGACGTTCTTCCCGGCCCTCTTACTGGGAGTCTGGTGGAAGCGCTCCAATGCCCAGGGGGTGATCGCAGGGATGCTTGTGGGGCTCGCCGTGACCCTCACCTACATCTTCCTGGCGCGATCAGGCGTGACCCTGTTCGGAATCATTGATACAGGAGCGGGTGTCTTCGGCGCAGCATCAGCGGCCATTGCCAATATCGTCGTGTCCCTCATGACGAAAGCTCCTTCACAGAAAATCCAGGAAGAGGTATTGGATCTCCGATATCCGGAACAGATGACCTTTAAGGACGGGGAAGTCTGGGTGGATGATGAGGTGGATTTTAAAGGGTGATGGATGGAAGCCGTATCATGGGGGAATCCCTGTACGGCTTTTTCCTGTTTGTAAAGAAAATCAGACATGTTCACAGATTCATCGACTCATTTCTCAGGAAATAGTGAGGGAAGGGGAAACCATACAATTGATGTCGAATGGCATCGGATCATTTATCTTGTCACACATTTTCATTCGCTTATCCATGTGAAGGTCCGTCCCTCACGCTAATTTTTCAGAAAATTCAAGCGAAACCTTGTCCTTATTGTGTTTTTTGTGCATATATGTGGGCACAAGCTAATAAAATGAAACAAACCTATCAAAACAGAGAGTGTTTGAGGTGAGGAATCGTCATTTTACTATTGGTCATTAGCTGAATAAGTTGTTTATACGTTGTAACATCAGGAAGCTGCCGTCCTAAATAAGGCTTTCTGCCGCTTGCCCATGTGCAAGGGGTCTGTACTATTTCATTGATGCGAAAGCGAGTCTCATTTCACACTTCTCACATCCAATTTAGGGAGGTCGAGTGGTGTGCACGATTACATCAAAGAGAGAACAATCAAGATTGGTAAGTATATCGTGGAGACGAAAAAAACTGTTCGTGTAATTGCGAAGGAGTTTGGCGTGTCCAAAAGTACTGTCCATAAAGATTTAACAGAACGACTGCCAGAAATCAATCCGGATCTCGCAAATGAAGTCAAGACCATACTTGATTACCATAAATCAATCCGGCATCTACGAGGTGGAGAGGCAACCAAGCAAAAGTACAAAAAAGAAGAGCTCCACAGCTAACCAAAATACGCCAAGCCCCAGAATGATGGGTTGTGCTTGGTGTGTTTTTGCGTTTTGGGGAGGCATGTCTGTTCAGCAGCTGAACGCCCAACATCCCCCACCAACAACCCAACTTAACACTCCTGTAACATCCCCCTCCAAAACACCTACATTTTCCCAAAATATTAACAATATCAATACATTTTTTTGACAAAGAACATCGCCATTCGACATATTTATGGTAAAATAGTTAATTAGGTGAAAGTTTTACCTTAACGTTTTTGCGTAATGACATTAAGATGAAAACCATAGATGAAATGCAATAATGAAATTGTAAAAGTAGAAGGGAGAAACACAAGATGTTCGCGAAAGATATTGGGATTGACCTTGGTACGGCTAATGTATTGATTCATGTTAAAGGAAAAGGGATTGTCTTGAATGAGCCATCGGTTGTGGCACTGGATAAGAATACGGGTAAGGTGCTGGCTGTCGGAGAGGAAGCGCGCCGCATGGTCGGACGTACTCCTGGAAACATTGTGGCGACACGTCCGCTGAAAGACGGAGTCATTGCAGACTTTGATGTCACAGAAGCGATGCTGAAGCATTTCATCAATAAATTGAATGTAAAAGGATTCCTTTCGAAACCGCGCATTTTGATCTGCTGCCCGACGAACATCACGAGCGTTGAGCAGAAGGCGATCAGGGAAGCGGCTGAAAAGAGTGGCGGGAAGAAGATTTATCTGGAAGAAGAGCCTAAAGTGGCGGCAATCGGTGCCGGCATGGATATCTTCAATCCGACTGGAAACATGGTCGTGGATATCGGTGGAGGAACGACGGATGTAGCGGTGCTTTCCATGGGTGATATCGTAACGAGTCAGTCCATCAAGATGGCCGGGGACAAATTTGACCACGAAATTCTGAATTATATTAAAAAAGAGTACAAGCTTCTGATCGGGGAGCGTACGGCTGAGGATATCAAGGTGAACATTGGGACTGTATTCTCTGAAACACTTGATGAAGATCGCAAGGAAATGAGCATCCGCGGACGCGATATGGTCTCAGGACTTCCACGGACGATCACTGTGACGTCTAAGGAAATTGAAGGGGCTCTTCGTGAGTCAGTAGCGGTCATCGTTCAGGCTGCGAAAAATGTCCTTGAAAAAACTCCACCGGAATTGTCAGCGGACATCATTGATCGCGGAGTTATTTTAACAGGTGGGGGAGCCCTTCTTCACGGAATGGATACGCTTCTTGCAGAAGAATTGAAAGTTCCGGTATTGATCGCGGAGAACCCGATGGATTGCGTAGCCATCGGAACGGGATTGATGCTTGAGAACATCGATAAGATTTCCAGAAGAAGAATCGGGTAAAACCACTGCGCCATTGATCCGATATAACGGTTAAGAGGTGAAAGTAGATGTTTCGAGGATTTTATACAGTAGCATCCGGCATGCTTTCTCAGCAGCGGAAGACCGAGATGCTGACAAACAATATGTCGAATGCCAATACACCGGGCTATAAAGCGGATCAGGCTTCGATGAGGGCATTTCCTGAAATGCTGATGGACCGGATGGATTCCACATCGATCCCGACTGAGAAAAAGCTGTCGCTTCCTTTTAATCAAAGGGTGGGGGCACTCAATACAGGTGTGTATATGCAGGAAACAATTCCTTCCTTTGTTCAGGGTGACCTTCAGGAAACGGGCCGAGGCTTGGATGTGGCGCTTCTGGATGGTTCCATGCCTGTCGATGAAGAAACGGAGATCCGTGGATCGGTGTTCCTGACGGTGGAAGGACCCGATGGCAGTCCCCGCTATACGCGAAACGGAAATCTGACGGTGAACGGCAACGGTTTCCTCACCACGAACAGCGGCTTTTATATGCTGGATGAAAATGGTGACCGGATTCAACTGGAAAGCGATCAGTTCACGATTAGTGAAAACGGTCAGATTGTCGTGGATGGAAATGCTGTCGCTACATTGGGAGTAGGTTACTCGGATAACCCGAACCTGTTAGTCAAGCAGGGAGAAGGGCTGTTTGCCACAGAAGGCAATGCCGCTCTACCTGATGCCTATGAAGAGGATAATGTTTCTTTTGCCGCCAAGCAGGGCTTTCTGGAGCGATCCAATGTGGATACCTCCCGGACGATGACCGACATGATGTCGGCGTACCGGGCATTCGAAGCCAATCAGAAAGTGCTTCAGGCGTATGACCGGAGTATGGAAAAGGCAGCCAACGAAATCGGCAGGGTCAACGGATAGCAAGTATTGTAAATGAATTTCGTCACTGAATACCTTATAATAGGGGAGAACGTGTCATGAATCGGACGATGATTACAGCAACCAACACATTAGGCCAATTGCAGAAACAAATGGATATGATTGGTCACAATCTTTCGAACGCAGATACAAACGGGTACAAGCGCCGGGATGCAACCTTCTCCGAGATGCTTGTGCAGCAGGTGAAAAATCAGAGTGTAGACAAATTCGAAACAGGCAGGCTTACCC
Organism: Bacillus sp. es.034; assembly: GCF_002563655.1. Taxonomy (GTDB): domain Bacteria; phylum Bacillota; class Bacilli; order Bacillales; family Bacillaceae_B; genus Rossellomorea. The sequence goes on from NZ_PDIY01000001.1 coordinate 1,032,634, forward strand.
CTCTTGGAGTCCGGGAAGGGAACGGTGCCAAGCTTTCACAGGCGCAGCTGATCCTGAATCAGGGGTCGTTGAAAGCCACAGGCCGCTCTCTGGACTTTGCGTTGACCAGCGACCGTCAGTTCTTCAAGGTGCTGGCGGCTGATGAGGACTCGAGTGCCGTACGCTACACGAGGGACGGAGCATTCTCTGCGAGTCCTACCGGGAACGGGGAAATGATGCTCGTGAATGGAAGCGGGCTGCCGGTCCTGGATGAGAATGATAACTATATTACGTTTTCTGAGGATGCCTCTTCCTTTCAGCTCGGTGATAACGGGGTTCTGACCGTTATAGGTGCCGGTGGAGGAGAAGAGCGGTTTAACCTCGGCGTTGTGACCGTTGAAAAATCTCAATTTCTTCAGCAATATGGCGGGAACCTGTTAGGTTTTGCGGATAACTTGGATGAACTGGGCGTCACAGAAGATGAAGTGGTGACCAACGTCACGGGTGGAGCACGAACGGATATTTCCATGGTTCAGAGTTCGTTAGAAGGATCGAACGTGGATATCAGTAAAGAAATGACGGACATGCTGAGTGTCCAACGATCATATCAATTCCAGGCGCGATCGATCTCCCTTGCAGATCAAATGATGGGCCTTGTAAATGGGATACGCTAAAAGGAGTTAAATGCTATGAGTGAAAAAGAGCTACTGCAAGAAAAAGTGACAAGAGAATCAGTAAAAACAGAAAAAAAGGCAAAGCAAAAGGACGAAACCAAGCCATCACGATGGGTTCGTGTTCGCATGCTTCCCATCTGGCTCAGAATCCTTCTGTTCATCCTTCTTCTTGCAGGAAGCCTTGTCCTCGGTGCCGTCATCGGCTTCGCAGGCATCGGCAACGGCAACGCAGCAGACGTCTTCAAAGCAGAAACCTGGCAGCATATTATTGATATCGTGGTGAAAAAATAATTTTTGAGAATAATTTTTGAGGGACGGACCTCGAAATCGTTAGCTTTTGCGACAGTGAACCTTGATATAACAGGGTTTCGTTGAGGATGGAGCTTGTGATTCGAGGTCCGTCCCTTTTTTTGAATGTAGCAGTTGCGATGTGGAACCGGGAGGGACGGACCTTGAATTTGCTCCCTTTTCACATAAAGAACGTTGGTATAAAGCGATTCCCTTGAAGAATCGTGCCGATTTTCGAGGTCCGTCCCTCCCACCCTGTTGCTATTCCAACCCCGGTTTCTGTACAATAAGGTGTACATACATATTGGTAGGAGGAATCATGCATGCTTGATATTAATGAGATTAAAGAGATTATTCCCCATCGTTATCCGTTTTTGCTGGTGGATCGGATTTTAGAGGTGGAGGAAGGTAAGAAGGCAGTAGGAATCAAGAATGTGACGGCGAATGAGGAGTTCTTCAATGGTCACTTTCCTGATTACCCTGTGATGCCGGGTGTGTTGATTGTCGAGGCGCTGGCTCAGGTAGGGGCTGTGGCGATGCTGAAGGTCGAGGATAACCGTGGACGTCTGGCGTTCTTCACGGGCATTGACAAGTGCCGTTTCAAGCGTCAGGTGAAGCCTGGTGATCAGCTGAGACTTGAAGTGGAGATGATCCGCTTTAAAGGACCGATCGGTAAAGGAAAAGGTGTTGCAACCGTTAATGGTGAAGTTGCTTGTGAGTTAGAGATGATGTTTGCTCTTGGGGATAAGCAAGAGTAGCCGTATGAAAAAGCCGGGTTTGGTGTGATTCACTTCACGTCAAACCTGGCTTTTTTTACCTCGAAAAATTGATTCCATATGCAAGTTAATTCATTTTCAGGGAAAGCTAACGAAAGACCAACGTAACGGTCTTACATTAACCAACATAGAAAGGAGTCATACATCATGAGCAAAAAGTTACTATCGGTCCTTGGTGGATCTGCACTTGCCGCTTTCCTTCTTGTAGGATGTAACGCCAACCAGGAGCCTCCTCCGGAAGACGAAGCACCAGTGGAAGAAAACGACAACATGGATGAGAATAACGATATGAACGACAACGGGGACATGAATGAAGAGAACTACCCTGAGTCAGAAGACAAGAACAAGCAAGGCGACAAAGATGCAGCGAAGGATAACAATACGCCTGAAGAAGACGCTGTAGAAGATGATGTGGATATGAAGGATAAGGATAATAAGGACGAGTAATGAATGGCGCAGAGGCAATTTAGCTTCTGCGCTTTATTCATGAAAAGTCTAGCTAAACTCTATCTGTATTTCTCTTCTTAAATTGAAAAAATTGAATGTATTCTAAAAAATCTTGTTTAGTCATACCCTCTTTAATAGCCATCTTTACCAATCGAATCCACTCTTCGTCAATATTCGGGTTGCATTCAAGAATCTGATTCAATGCTACTCCGAGGGCAATGGATAGCTTATCAAGAATCTGTATACTGGGATTTTCCTGTATACCCCTTTCAATCGAACTAATATATGATTTTGAAATCCCAGACTGATTGGAAAGCTCAATAATGGTCATACCCTTTTTCTCCCTGAATTCTTTAATTTTCTCACCTACCATTTATCACAGTCCTTTCCATTTCTATTAAGTTCATTATATAGAACAAAAGATAAATAATAAATAGAGGAAGACTAAGAAATTGAAAGAAAATTCAATATAAAGAACAAACTATCATCTTTTTAACGAAAATAAGACGTATTATAAGACTTTAGACTTATTTAGAAAGCGATTATACTAATGGAGAATACGTTCTTAAAAATGAACATATATAATTCAAATGGAGGAAGGAGTTAAACAATTTGTTCAAAAAAGTATGTTCTCGTTGTACGCGTCCATCATTTAGCAGTTCAGAAACCGGACAATGGATATGCCCTTCATGTGGATACGATTTAACACAATCTAGCTTCTATAAAGCAATAATATATAAAAATATCACTCAAAAGGTTTTGCCTTTGGAGAAAAAGATTGATTTCTATAAAAATAATAAGTAAGTTATCCTACAAGTTTCGACACATTCATCTAAGTATTAAAATTTATTACAATAATTTTTGTATGCAGTATCTTGTAAATGTAAAATAATAGGTGTATTTGTAAAAAAATAGGGTATATATTATTATCAGAAAAGACAAAAAACAGCACGGATTGAAATGTTTTATTAGTATAATAGGTTTAGTTATTAAATGTCAGACAAAGGCAAACCTATTGAAAAGTAGGGACGCAAAGTCACAGATCTAAGGTTTATAAATCCGCTTATTTATTGGGTGACGTATTTATAACTACGATGGCTGGACTGCCTGAAATACGTTACAGTATTTTAGGAGGGGATCATTTTGGCGAAACGTGAACTGGATAGGGAATGGGTTGATTTAATTAAACAGGCGTTGGAGGCAGGGATACCTTTAACAGAAATCAGAGAGTTTCTCCATAGTCAGTCCCCGCAAACAAAAGAAGGATACAAGGTCATGTAAATAAATGAGGTCCTGCTTGTTGGAGCAGGACCTCATTTATTGTCTAGTTTCCACTTGTTAAATTCGATGAATTCACGGAACTGTTCTTTCGTAATGCCTGAATCCATCGCTTCTTCAGCAATTTTTAACCATTCGTGATCTATATTTTGATCCTCCGGTTGGTCATAAAGTAGAGCATCCAATGGAATCCCCAGTGCAGTTGAAACTTTCTCCAGGAATTGAATGGATGGGTTTTGTTGAAGATTACGCTCGATAGAACTTAAATATGACTTGGCGACTCCGGCTTTCTCAGCCAATTCTGTCATGGACATTCTTTTTTCTTGTCTATACTTTTTTACTCTTTCTCCAATCAATGAGCACACCTGCCTAAGAACTTCATGTAATAATATTTAATGAATAATAGCTGATAATTCAATTATAGCAAACAGCTAATTCATGCTCTATATAAAGTTTACATAATTTCGTATAATTAAACACTTGGTTTTGCCGTTGACGGAATCCTTGGCTTAGACACCATCTTCTCACGGAACTCCCGAACGAGTTCATCCCCGGAGTACCCTTTCTGCACCAAGTCATCAAGCAGAATCTCCGCATATTCATTCCGCTGTTTCTTCAATTTTCCTTCAAACATAATGCTGATATGTTTATCCATTTCTTTGATGCAACGGATGGATGTCATGAAGGCAGCCGGATCATTGGCAGCATGGGAAATCACGACCTGGATTTCCAAGTCTTCTTTACTTTGCTGGGCCTTCTGGAAAAATTCGATGTATTCATTTGACATATACGTTTCGACAAGCCATGTCTTCTGACCGTCTTCTTTATTGATGATTAGACCGTCCACAAGCTCAAAGTCATGCAGTACCTCGTCCTCCACTACTTGAAGGGAAATCACTTTAAAGGTTTTCATGAACGAACATCTCCCATTTAAAGGTTTTATCAAATTATATCACAGGGGGGAATTGTTTCCCTAATACATTTGGCGATGAAAAAAATGACGAAAGATGCAATTTTGTGTTTTTGACCATGATTTTGATGAAAAAGGGGAAAATCTCCCTAGGCGAATTTCCGAAATTCAAGCCGTTTTTGCCTCGAATTTCGGAAATTCACGATTTTACAAGTTTCCCACATAGGAGGTAAGATGAGTACACCTTAACAGAAAGGAGAAATGAACCCAAGTGATCAACCAAGTGACCCTGGTGGGAAGGCTGACAAAAGATCCAGAAGCGAGAAAAACGATGGAAGGAAAATCAGTACTCAGTGTGACGATTGCCGTGAACCGGCCTTATAAGAACCAGCAAGGCCAAGTTGATGCCGACTTTGTACTCTGTACGATTTGGAACCGTGCAGCGGATAATACGGAGAAATACTGCAGGAAGGGTTCCGTCGTCGGGGTGACGGGCCGCATCCAAACACGTTACTTCGAAAATGATCAAGGAAAGCGCACGTATATCACCGAAGTCGTCGCTGAAAACATCCGGTTCCTGGACAGTAAGCAGGCGTCCCCGGTGACACCTGAACCGAGCAAGAAAGAACCAATCGAATTGCCGTTCTAATATTTTAAAGGGAGATGGAGTTGTGGCCACACTGCAAGAACTTGAACAAAGAATCGACCGACTGGAAAAAATGACGGAAGATCTCATAAAAAAGGTAGCACGAGTCAATGTCGAAAACTTCTACTTATCTCAACGGGTAACCGCCCTTGAACAAGGATACGAATATCCGAACCCGGTTTTGAAAACCTCATCTTAATTTTTTATAACCCTCACCCAGATCTCTTTCCATAAGTGTCAATCCAACCAACCTATAAGTTATGTCTCAAAGTCCAATGGTTACCCGCACGATGCCCCTGATTTGCCTCATTAGATATAAACATGTGTAGTGATAAGTAAGTGAAATATTCCCCTATTTGTCTTCATATTGAGCCGGTTTCCTTGAGGGGAGGCTGGTGTTTTTTGTTTGTAAACGAGAATCGATATTGTTGGTGCCCCCTTTTCAAAATTTAAATCCAATTATATTTGTAAAACACATCTGATTTGTCCACCCCTTTTTTTGAAAAAACCAAACACCAATCAATTTCCCAAAAAAAAACCCCTTTCCCAAAAAAGGAAAGAGGCAAAATTCTATTCCAACACCAACAACGATTCCAAATCCTGATCCGACAATTCTGTCACCCACTGGTCACTGCGGATGATTTCGTCGTTCAGAGCCTGCTTTTTCATGAGCATGGCATCGATTTTTTCTTCAAGGGTGCCGGATGATACCAGCTTGTGCACATGGACGAAACGTTTCTGGCCGATCCGATAAGCACGGTCGGTGGCCTGGTTCTCGACGGCAGGGTTCCACCAGCGGTCGTAGTGGACGACGTGATTGGCAGCGGTCAGGTTCAGACCGGTACCGCCGGCTTTCAGTGATAGAAGAAAGACAGGGAAGTCCCCGTTTTGGAATTTCTCGACGAGTTCATCCCGTTTTCCTTTAGCCGTGCTTCCGTTCAGGAACGGGACATTCACATCGAACTCTTCCTTCATCACGTCCTGGATCATCTCGCCCATTGAGATATACTGGGTGAAGATCAGGCAGGCTTCGCCGGATTCGAGGGCGGTTTCCACGATGTCCTTCAGTTTCTGCATTTTTTCAGAGCGGGATAGGATCGACTTCGGATCCGGTTCTTTTAAATACAGAGCCGGGTGGTTACAGAGCTGCTTCAGCTGGTTGAGCATTTGCAGAATCAATCCTTTGCGCTCAAATCCGCTCAGTGTTTCGATTTTAGTGAGCGTGTCTTTCACGAGTTGCTCATACAAGGCCGCCTGCTCGGCAGTCAGGTGACAATATTCTTTCTGCTCGAGTTTTTCAGGCAGGTTCAATTCGACTTCAGGATCTTTCTTCGTACGACGCAGTAAGAATGGCTTGATTTTGGCCTGAAGCTCTTTGACTTTTTCTTCGTTCTCGTCTTTTTCTATGGGAGCGATGTAATTTTTTTGGTACTGGGTGAACCCACCGAGATAGCCGTGGTTCAGGAAATCAAAGATCGACCACAGTTCCGACAGACGATTCTCCATCGGGGTTCCGGTGAGAGCAATATGATGCTTGCCGCTCAGCTTTCGGATCGCACGGGACTGTTTCGTATTCGCGTTCTTGATATTCTGGGCTTCATCAAGGGAAATCGATGTCCATTCGACGAGTGATAGCTCGTCATAATCGATATGGGACAAGCCGTAAGAGGTGAGCACCACATCGACATCCTTGATCGCACTAGCAAAACCATCACCCTTCGCACGGGTAGGACCGTAATGTAGATGAACCTTCAAGTCCGGAGCAAACTTCTCCAACTCACGCTGCCAGTTTCCGAGAACGGAGGTAGGGGCAACGATCAGGGAAGGGGTTTCCGGTTTTTCGGTATCCCTCACATGTTGCAGATACGTGATGAGCTGCACTGTTTTTCCGAGTCCCATGTCATCGGCAAGACAGGCGCCAAAGCCAAACTTCCGCAAAAAGAGCATCCAGCTCATCCCAAGCTGCTGATAGGGACGGAGCTCACCGATAAAACTATCAGGCGTTTCTGTAAGCGGAATCGATGACACATTCGTCAGCTGATGAACCATTTTTTTCATGGAACGGTTGAGTTCGAGCTGGATCCTGGCGTATTGATAAGGATCATGCTCATCGTCGTCTGGATCCACGTCCGACTCATCCTCGTCACGGGGGACAAGCTCCTGTTCGAGCATATCCTGGATCGAGATTCCTTCCTGTTTAGCTTTCGTCATCATCTGTTGAATCCGGCGAATCATGGCAGGGTCGAGCTTCATCCATTGACCGCGAATCTTCACCAAGCGGCGTTGATCATCTACGAGCTGATTGAAGTCATCCTCTGAAAGATTGACGCCGTTCATGGAGAGACGCCAGTCGAAATCGAGCATGGCGTTGAGACCCACGAAGGATTTACGATAGCTCGTGTCCGTGTTTTTCAGCTTTGCTTTCACGAGTACCTGGGCATCCTTCATCGCTTCCCACCAGGATGGGAGGAGGATCTCAATATCGAGATCGATGAGCTTCTCACTTAAGACGGATAAGAAATCCCAGGCATCATGCTCACCAAGAGCCGTGCGGAGGGAGCCATCCGTATCGCGGAGGATCGGCAGCATCTTCATCCAGCGTTCCTGCTCTTCCGATACGTCCGGGAGATGTTTTTTCCAGGAAGGGGGGACCGTGTCTTCAGCAAGGGATATGATCCGGTTCTGTTTCTTGCGGTCCCGTAAAATCGTTTCAAGTTCCCAGGATTCATCTTCATCAAGGGGTTCCGTGATCCGGAGCCCGATGGAAAACGGCAGCTCCTCATCAGCCCCGGCGATCCATTCACTCCATCGTCTTTCATCAAAATACGCATCCAGCTCTTCAGACGTCAGCGTACTTTCCTTCAGCTTCTGGATCCTTTTCATCGCACTCGAGCCACCCGACGCCATCGCCTCATTCAACGCACCCTGAAACCAGGATTCGGTTAAATTCTTGAGGGACGGACCTCCATCGGGAAGCTCTTCTTCCCAGAATTCGTCGTTGAAATTTGACCATACTTCATCGGGAATGTGAAACTGCAGTCCTTTTTCCTGCCATTCTTCAAAGCGCGGCAGCCAGCGTCCGGCTTCGACGGCCTCATAGATGACCGGGGCAATCGCAATGCATGCCTGGCCGGTTTCATCCCAGTCCCACTGGATCATGCCGCTGAAGTGCTCGCCGGCAAGAAGGGTCAGGAACTGCCACTTGGTGACAGGGATTCCGCCCTCAGCTTCCTCGAGCAGGGTCCCATAGTAGCTTTCTTCATGCCAAAGAAACAGCTGCCCCTTCCATTCTTTTGGGGGAAGGAGTTCGCCTTCGTCGTTTTCCGCAGTGATGAAGAAACGGTCTTCATATTCAGTTGTATGGACATTGATTTTGACGGAAGACAGTTTAAGCATCGATTAACTTACCCTTTCTGCACTCTTCTTGGAACGCGCGTAAACGCCTATATTTCTCCAGAATATAGGTGAGATAGACATCCCACTTATCGGTTTTTTTCGTTTTTTTATAAATCGTCCGGATCTTCTTCATATAACGGACCGCAAGCTTGTAGCTGTCGCGGTTCTTCTGGTCGATGGCTGTGATGACGCCGGCGTAATAGATGGGAAGGGCGAGCTCGGGTGCTTCCTTCGTCACGTCACGGAGACCCATGCCTTCCATTTCCCCGATGCTGTAGTTCATATATTTCTGCAGTTCGACCCATTCACGGTAAGCTCTCGCCGTGATGAGATATTCGTTGTATGAGAAAAAGCTGTACGGAAGCATGGAGAGGAGCAGCTCGTTCACTAGCATGCTGTCCTTCTCCATGAGCCAATCCATCGGCAGAATCCGCACGAACCAGCGGACGAACCGGGTCGCTTCATAATAATCAAGAGTCTCGAGATGATCCGGCATCCTCGACAGGATATTCCGGACCAGGAAGAAGCCGACTTCGTACCGCTTTCCAACGAAAAATTTACGGAGCCAGAATTCACTGTAAGCGACAAGTTCTGTTCCAAGTTCATCGACGACTTCACTTGCTTTATTCAAATCCTCGAGGAGGAGATATTGGTGGATAAGGGCGACGTTGTAAAAGGTCGGATCCTGCTTGTCTTGTTCCTCCAAGCGCGTCACTTCTTCACGGCGCCACGACTTCTGCTTGAACAAGTAGTACCATAGAAAGCGGTACACCTCGGCCTTCATCATCGTACTGTTCTCCGTTGAATCACTCATCTCGATGGTTTGCTTTTTCAAAAAAGCAATATACGGATCGAAGCTGAACGGCATGGCATGGATCGAGAGTTTCTCTACAGCATCTTCCATTTCACCTAACAGGAAATCATACATGCTGTACTGCTCACGGCTCAGTTCGACATTCCGTTTTTGTAGAAAAAGGTCGATTTCAATCGAAAGATAAAAGGTCGCAAACAGCTGATAGAGGGGCTTCCATTCCCGTTCGAACGGCGCTTCCTTCATAAATCGCTTCGTGATATTCTGCACGAGGACGTCCATTAAATAGGGCTGTCTTTCAAGTAACTCCAGGTCTTCTTTTTTAAGGAGGGAGTCAAAGAACTGCCACCATTCCTCAGGGGTGTTCCCGCGTGTTTTCCGTTCGTTCAATAGATCGCTTGCTTTCTTTAAGGCACCGTGCTTTTTCATTAAATCATCCAGTGACTGTGCTTCCTGACTGGCAGGCTGTGATTGACTCCGCCAATTCTGGATCCACTCACTGACCCGTCCAACTTTGTTATAGAGCATAAAAAAGGTCGCCATTTGATGCCGGCACCATTTATCCTGTGGACACGAGCACTTGCTTAACAGGGGGAATAATAAATTCAGCTCTAAGGTGACAGGCGTCACATCCTGAACCTCCGCCGACACTTCATCATCCCGGACCTTTACGTTCGAAACCAGATTCTGACGGAACAAAAGAAGGCCCTTCGACACGACGTTCTTGCTCTCGTCCTGATTCGGGTCCAGCTCACCCTGTATCGACTGACTCATGGGAAGTAACTTATCCTTCAACTCCTGAATACGAATCGACATCAACCAACCTCTCCAATCTATAAAATCGCATTCTTTTATTATAACGCAAAAGGAGGGGGAAAAGGAACATGGGGGTGGGGCAAGTGGTGAAAAGGGGGTGTGGGGTTTGTCGAATGATGTGGTTGGGGGGGTGGATTGGTGGCTGACACGGCAATGGAGGGGACGGTCTATATTTTGGAAGTCGTTAATATAAGGTGTGAAGATTCCCCTTCAAAACCTACTCAATCCCCACCCTACTCCTCCACATGCACATAAAACGTCTCCCCATCATACACATTCACGCTCTTCAACCCCACTTTTTCATCATTTCTCCAATAAAAATCCTTATTTTCGGGAAAGCGGAGCACCAAATCATCACGCTTCACCACCATCACCGGGTTTTTAGAGGTCCGTCCCTCAACCGACACCTCATAACCCCCATCCCGGTAATATTTCACCCCATCCACATACCATGATGCGAGCGGACTGGTCCCCAGTGAAAATCCCAAATAAGTAGAAATCACCTGTGGAATGTCGGTGTTTTCGATTAGTCCGACCGGCTTATCTGGTCCATATGAATATAAAAAGACGTCTTCGCCGGTATGGCCGTGTGTGGTGAAGCCGAGATTTGCCCGCTTCGCCATCAGTTTCACCATCTTATTTTCAAGTTCGTCAACGCTCTTTGCGGCTTCCATTGCGCCAAATTCCTTCTCGCTTAGTTTACTCAACCCATAGTTTGAAAGAACCTCTTTTAAATTCGATCGATCCTTCTTCAGCTGGGAGGTGGCCCCCTTGACGGTAAGCCTGGCTTTCTTTAAAGGTTTGATGAATCGATCGGCAGGCAGACTTTTATAATCTCTGTTTGTCCCGTGATTCCCAAGTGTCAGTCCGCTGTTTCCGTGATCTGTCACTGCAACCACCATGGTGTTCCCGTCTTTCCGGGCAAAATCAAGGGCTTCACTGACTGCATCGTCAAAACTCAATACCTCACTGACCATCCCGACTGGATCGTTCTTATGAGCGGCCCAGTCCACCTTGCTGCCTTCGACCATGAGGAAGAATCCTTTTTCACTTTGTGAAAGCCTGTCAATGGCTGCGCGGGTCATCTCTGCAAGGGAAGGCTCATCTGGATTCAGCTGAGGACGGTCCAGTTCATAAGAGATGTCTTCATCTGCGAACACTCCCCACAGCTTGGGTGATGACGTCCCTCTTAGAAGTCCGTCCCTCTTAAGAACCAGCTCATATCCTGAAGAGTGGATTTTTTTTAAAAGGTTTTCTCCGTCTTCACGGCTGACCTGTTTTGTTTTCAGCATGCCGTCGTCGTCTTTTGTGTGGTCCTTGGATTGCGGCTTCAACCATGCAGCACCACCGCCTAACACAACGTCCAAACCTTGGTACACCTGCTGTTCACCGATATCCCCGAATTCATCCCGGTTCAAAACATGGGAGGTGAACGCAGCAGGGGTGGCATGCTGGATGGGGGAGGTGGACACGATGCCGGTGTTGTAGCCGGACAGTTTGGCGCCTTCGAGGACGGTCAAGACGGGACGTCCTTTGGGGTTCATCCCTATATAATCGGCCTTCGTCTTCACACCTGTCGCCATGGCTGAACCTGCTGCAGCGGAATCGGTGATGGCGGACTGGGCGGAATAGGTCCGGACGCCGCCTCTGAGAATCGTATCGAGCTTGAGGTCCGTCCCTCGATACCAGCGGGACAGGGTGAGGATGTCGGAGTTGGTGCCGTCCATGATCATGAGGATGACGTTTTTGTGGGATGGTGGGGCGGCAGTTGTGGAGGCGGCGGGGAGGGTGAGGGTTAGGAGTGTTAGGAGAATGGTGAGGTGTTTGAGTGTTTTCATGGTGGATTTGAGCTCCTTTTCTTTAGTGTAGGCATAGTATTTGTTGGTCGGGGAGGAGTATGTATAAAGAGATCAATGAATTAAAAAAAGCGACTCGTCAGTTAAACGAATCGCCTAAAATAATGTTTCGGCAGAATGCTACTTCCGCTCTAATATTCCGACCAAAAGGTTTTCTAATACAGTTGCACGGTCCAATTTTTTTAGCCCGTTCACATTGATCCTGTTCCAATCAATCCCTGTTATGAATGGAGTCCCATGCTTTAATGCTGTGATGTCATCAGGATACACAATGTAATATTCACCGGCTTTGACGCCTGTTACAATTTGCTGCTGACCACCCACCTCGAGCCCTGTTTTGACTTTTCTTTTTTCAACGGTTCCGTTCTTTGTAAGGAGCCAGACGAATTTTCCTGTACCGTCTTTTTCAATGGCTGTAACAGGAAGCACAATGGATCCATTTGTATTCTCAGTAATGATGGATAAAAACACATGATGGCCAGGAAGAAGGTTATTTTCACCATCCTGAATCTTTACCTCGACAGGATACATACTGTCCGTTTGCAGGTGTGGATCGTTTTTGGGAAGGGTCGAAACCTTTGTGACGATACCTTTCAGGGTTGCTTTCTCCACATCCGATTGAACGGTGGCATTCATGTTTTCTTTTACTGTTATGATTTCTTTCTCTGTAAGATCGGTCGTAACGATGGTCGACTCTGAAGCAATCGTGATTAAAGGATTGTCTAACTTATGTGAGAGATGTTTGATCGTCCCATCCACGCTGCTTTGAAAGGTCAAGGTCGTTTCATACGAGTCAATATCCGAAATCTGCCGTTCCAGATTATCAATTTGACTCTGGTTTCGTTCCACTTCAAGTTCTTTTGCAGCGATTTCTTTTTTTAATTCTACTTCGGACTGAAGTGCGCTTGCCGCAATGGGAATTTCCTTTTCATCGGATGACACGAACGGGAGTGATGATTCAAGGCTTTTTAAGTCACTGATGGTATCTTCAATACTATCAATCTCATCCTCCAGTTTTTCCACTTCGGATTCTAATACACTTTTTTGTTGTGTTTGATCGGTTACTTCATATTCGTAAAGGGGTGTTCCGTTCGTAACCTGATCGCCTTCCTTCACTAAGAATTTCTTGAAGGATCCAAATTCGTCGTTAAAATAGATGTAGCTCTCATCTTCGGCTGTAACGACACCGGGCTTGGGGAGCTCTTTGACCAAGTCATCTTTTCTGCTGACTTCCCAGTTGTCCACATGCACTTCACGGTCCACCTTGCTATTTGCTTTTTCGATCAAATAGGTGTTTGTACCAATAAACAATAGAGAGAACGTCAATGTGCTATAAAATATGGTTCTTTTCTTCATTATGTATCACAGCCTTTAGAAAGTTAAATTAGGGTCGATATATTTAAAAAAGCTAATAACGCATTTAGAGCCCATAAGAATAAATTCATTAAAAGAATGACCAGCCAGATGATCCAGTTTTTTTGATTGGTTAAACGTTTAATTCCTTTGTATTGAATATAGAATACCCAGACTTTAAAAAGGGAGAAGCTCCCCAATAAGTAGATGACATAAGGTTTGGATGTAATATATTGAATGATGACGCCTAGTGAGAGTGGAGATGAGTACCACTCCAGTGAAAAGAATAAGGAGAGTGGGATATAGGTCAGTTTTTCCACTAATAAAATCAATAGGACGACTCCTTGGGTCATAACCAATTTACGGTATTCCCCTTCGTCCGAGATGGTCCAGAAAATTAACGAAGAAAAAAAGAGGACAATCGAAGCATATAGAAGTCCTGCTAATAATCTACCTGAAAAAAAGAGGAATTTTTCTAATTCATAAGTAGTCGGAGACAGTTTCGTCATTTCTTTTGAAAGAGGGTCCATTCCGATTCCAAATGAAGAAATGAGACCGAATATGACAACGGAAAATAAAAAAAGGAAAAACACATTTTTCCTATAGCCTTTAATGACTTCCATTTCCTTCAACTGATAAAAGAAGGTGGTTGGTTGGGTTAAACCTTTGAATAATCTGACTTCTCTATGCATATAATGATGGCCTCCAGCTTGTATAAATTCCACCTCTTATTCTATCGAAAATCATCGAACTTTTCCATAAATTGTAGAACGAATTCTGAAATTAAATGAAAAAAGCGTCGAATGGACGCTTTTACATTTGGTACGTAAGTAGTGTAGTACCGGTTATAAGGAGGATCGTGAATAAAAATAATCCTACATATAATAATGTCTTTCTGTTTTTCTTTCTCTTATACATTTCTTCTGGAGTTAAAAACGACAAATACAATCCCTCCTGGTTTGGTAGCTGGCTGGCTTGGTTAGCCCCTATAGCTTTGCGTCATCACCTTTCGGTGATTTTGCCATTATTCAGAACCTTACTTCTATTCTATCGACAAATTACAACAAACTGTAATAGGTATTTTATACTTATTTTTTGGAAAAATTTTAAAATAACTCTATCAAAAAGTGTCTTTTTTTGGTATTATATCTAGTAATTGATGTTTGAACTTTCGTCTAATAGTGTAATAAAGTGATAGAAACTGTTTGATATTGTAGGAGGTTGTCCGTTTGAAAGGTAATATAAGCAAGGATCAGCATTTACTCTCGGTTATCCAGAAAGCATATGACAAGGGTCAGCAGGGGAATATGGATACGGATAAGATGATTGATTGGTTAAAGCAAGAGTTGCAGAATGGTTTTTCATTAAATCAAAGCGAAAAAGCGCTGTAGAATCCTTAAAGAGGAGTCTCAGCGCTTTTTGGTTTCTATCGTACTCTAAAATCGGAACGATACCAATTCTTTCCTTTTTTGAATCAATGATTGAACGGTGTGATCCAGTTCTTCTATTTGAAGGGTGAGCGTTTTGTTTCTGGTTTGAATCATTCTTGTTACCTCATCAGGGCTTGGACCTCCTTGGATATCCCTTATTTTAATGAAATATTCCGGTGAGATGATTTTCTTCCATTCTTCATCGGTCAATGAAATAGTGGCTTGTTCTTGAATCATTTTATTGATTTCTTCAACATCCCAGTCGTAAAGTTCTTTTCTTTCCTGAATCGTTTTTCTGGAAATGAAACTGGCGATGGAATGTGCTTTACGAAATGGGATGCTGTAATCCCGGGACAGGGTGTCGGCAAGCTCAGTAATCGTAATGCTGGATTTCTTGGACATTTCTTTGGCATGATCCTTGTTGACTTTTAAAGTGGCGATGACGGCATACATAAGCTTTAAGACACGGTTTGCGTTATTGAACGCACGATAGAGATGTGGCTGCAGGTCATCCTCTGTATCGACGATGTCACCGAACGGGGTGTTATGCACCATGTTCATGGCAGCAAGGGCATCCCCGTAAGCGCTGCTCGCGATGGAGCGGGAATGTTCGATGGACACCGGGTTTCTTTTCTGGGGCATGATACTGCTTACCTGCACATAAGGATCGGCCACCAGAAACGTTCCGAACTCCCTTGTGACATGTTGAAGGAAATCCTGGATCCATCGTCCGGTATTGACCATACATGTCATCAAGGCTGTAGAGGTTTCCAAGAGGTAATCAGCGCCTCCGATCGAATCATAGGAGTTTTCTATGATCGAATCAAATCCCAGTAATTCACGGGTGCGCTCCCGATTGATGGGAAAGCCGGTCGTGGTCAGGGCAGCGGCTCCCAAAGGAGACTGATTCACTGTTTCATAGGCTGATTGAAGCCGTTTAATATCTCGTTGCAGGACATCGTAAATGGCTAAGAAATAATGTCCCAGGGTGGTTGGCTGAGCAGGCTGGGTATGCGTATAACCTGTCATGACCGTTTCTGTATGTTCCTCGGCTTGAGAGAGTAGTACTTCGCTTAATTGGTTGGAAGTCTGTAAGAGCCGCAGGAGGTGCTCTCTCAGTACAAGGCGGTACATGGCGACCCCCATGTCATTTCTGCTTCGGCCGATATGGATTTTCCCTGCTAATTCGTCTCCGATTTCCTCACCGATTTTGGCTTCCATCATAAAGAACAGGTCTTCGAATTGTGGCTGGTAGCATACTCCGACTACATCCGTTTCTGCAACACGATTGATTCCCTCTAACATCTTTTCGGCTTCTGGCTTTGATATGATATGTTGTTCGGACAGCATGATGACATGGGCCCTGTGAATATCGAACATGACATGAAACAGATAGTCCCTTTGATCATTGAACACAGGCATGAGCAGCTCTTCAACATAGGTCTTGCCAGGGAAAGAAATGCCTTCACTTTTAATGAAATCGTCTAAATTGACCATTCTTTCAACTCCGATTCTAAGATAATGATCTCTCGGCTTTCACACCGAAAAACTTATTTGAAATGAACAGAATGATGGCGATGATCGCGATTTGAATCATTCCGTAAGCAGCAGCCTGCCCCATATTGAACATGCGTAGCTGGTTCATGATTTCAATGGAAATAGGGCGGTTCGATAGAGTGTATAGTAAGACGGACGTTGGAAACTCCCCGACGGATTCTACGAAAGCAAGGAGTGTCCCGGCAAGGACGCCCGGCATGATGATCGGCAGGATGACTTTTCTAAAGGTATAGAACCATTTAGCACCCAAGCTCCTTGCAGCTTCTTCGATCGAGTCATCAAGCTGTTCAAGTACGGCATTCGTTGAACGGACCACCAATGGGATGTGCCTGATGAAATAGGCGAGCGGCAGGATCCAGAACGTGCCGACAAGAATGTTTCCGAAAGAGAAGATGTTCGGCTCGTTAAAGGCGAAAATCAGGTTCATCCCGATAACGGTTGCCGGAAGTGCCCAAGGGATCATCACTAAAATATCAACAAAGCTTTTTCCGACAAATTTGCGTTTTACTAATAAGTAAGATGTCAGTACCCCGAAAACGAGGTTCCCCGCTGTTGCAATGAAAGAAAGGATCAGACTGTTCTTGAGCGGTTTAAATATATTCGGGTCCTCAAAGAGTAACCGGTAATTTTCGAGATTAAACACCGAAGGGTACGTTTGCCATGTCCAAGTACCATCCGGAACGAGTGAGAGAAGCAGGATGGTGAAGTGAGGGAGAAGAAGAATGATCACCCCAATGACACCTGCAGCGACCAATGCCCACTTCATAAATGGATTTTTCACTTCACTTCGATGGGCACCGATCCCCTTCGAAGCCATGCGATAATCTTTGCGATTTTGATACCATCTCATGAAAAGCAAGAAACTGATTGATACAATCGATAGAATGACAGATTGTGTAGCGGCGACTTCCATATCACCATTGATTTTGGAAAAATAAATTTGCAAACTTAGAACGCGATATCCGCCCGCCAGTAGAAACGGGGCACTGAAGGATGCCATTGAAATCATGAATACGAGCAATGAAGCAGCGACAATCGCTGGAGTCAATAATGGAAAGGTTACTTTCCAGAAAACCTTGAATCGGTTGGCCCCCAAGTTAAAGGCCGCTTCCTCCAGGGATGGATCAATTTTATTGATGGCCGAGGAGACAGTCATATAGAAATACACATACATGGTGTATGCGTGGACAATCAAGATTCCTGAAACACCGCCGATTTTAAAGGGGACGTCCTTTAATCCGACCAGATCCTTGATGGCGTTCGGAATTAATCCCGTCTCACCGTATAAAAACATGAAGGCCATGACCCCGACCAGGGAAGGGAGAACGATGGGCATAATAGCGGCCGTTGAAAAGAAATTGCGACCCGGAAAATCATAGCGATTAAAAATAAACGCCAGTGGAATTCCAATGAGGGCAGAAACGAGAACGCTTAACACCGAAATATAAACGGAGTTCCATAAAGCTTCCAGATTGGTTTTCGATTCTTGAGTGAAAAAGTCTGAGTAATTTTCAAAGCCTATGCTGCCGTTTTTGTTCAAGCTTTCCAGGAATGTCCGCAAAGAAGGATAAAGGACGTAAGCAATCAACACCAGGAGGACAGGGAGCAGCAACCATAATGTCAAACGATGATCACGGTTTTTGATCATGGGGCATCACCGCTGATCACTGGGATGATACGCATATGTTCCTTAGGCAATTCAATCCGGATGTCATCACCCGGTTGAAGGTTACTAGAAAGAAGTGTATTCAAGGTATGCACCTGTAAGAGTTGTTGATCGACTTCAATTTGTACATTGATGACGGACCCAAAGAAGTGAACTTCCTTCACGGTTGCCCTGAAAACATTTTCTCCATCGTTCTCCACAAGTTTAATAGCCTCGGGACGAATCGAGAGGGCGATATCCCCTCGCTCATTCATTTCACCGATGTCAGGGTGGTTATGTACAGCGATCTCTTGGATGATGGTGCCGTTTTTTGCGGAGACATACACGCTGTCTTCCTCGACACGGTTGAGGGAAACGGGTAATAGATTAATCTCCCCGATGAAACTTGCGACAAAGTCATTGGCGGGTGAATTATAGATTTCAGTCGGTGTCCCTACCTGATGGCATACGCCGAAGTTGAAAACGGCAATCCGGTCACTCATGGAGAGAGCTTCTGCCTGGTCGTGGGTCACGTAAATGGTGGTGATTTTATATTCTTTCTGTAACCTGAGGATCTCGCTTCTCATTTCGTCACGAAGTTTTGCATCCAGATTACTGAGTGGTTCATCTAACAGAAGGATTTCCGGTTCGATCACCAATGCACGGGCTAACGCGACACGCTGTTGTTGACCTCCACTTAATTGACTCACTTGACGATCGGCATATTGTTCAAGTCTGACTTTATTCAAAACCTCTCGAACCCGGGCCTTTACTTCTTTAACAGCCAGCTTCCGGACCTTTAAGCCGAAAGCAACATTTTCAAATACCGTCATGTGAGGAAAAAGGGCATAGTTTTGGAAAACCATGCCCGTATTTCTTTTTTCAGGAGGTACGCGCGTCATGTCCTTTTCATCAAAACGGACGACACCTTTAGTAGGATAGTAGAATCCGGCAATCATCCTGAGGGTGGTTGTCTTACCACAACCACTTGGACCAAGGAAGGTGAAGAATTCCCCGTCCCTGATATCCAAGTTTAATCCATCAACTGCTACAACCTTTCCAAAGGCTTTCTGGACATTATCTATTTTTATCGACGCCATACCGGTCACACTTCCTATTCTTTGATTTCTTTCTCTCCGTTTTTGATGTTTTCATCCCAATGCTTCATCCACTCATCACTTTTTTCCTGGAATACCTTCCAGTCGATGTCCATACTCTTGATTTCAGTGTCCGTGATCCATTCAGGAAGTCCCTCAACATCGTCCCTCGTAGGAATACGGTAGAATTCTTCCGCCAGGATCTTAGCGGCTTCCGGAGTATTCACAAATTCGTAAAAGGCTTCAGCTGCCTTTGGATGAGGTGCACCTTCTACAAGTGCGATACCCTCTGTCAACACTGGGGTCCCGCTCTCAGGAATGATGAATTCAAACGGATAGTTCTTGTTTTCTTTCAACATGACGACATCCGGCATCGCCCAGACGGAAAGGGCACCTTCGCCTTTTGCGACCTTGTTGTACATCATTTCAGGGTTTGCTGAATATTCCTTCGTGTTCGCATCTAATTTCTCGAGCCACTCATATCCTTTAGCCGGATCATTGGAATCTTTGTAATCACGATAAATCATCGCCGAGAAAATCGTTCTCATCGTTCCGGAAGCGAGAGGGTAACGAATGATGATCTCGTCTTTCCACTTCGGATCCAGTAATTCATCCCAGTCTTTAGGTGCTTCGTCTTTCGTGACTTCTTTGCTGTTATACATGATGACTTCCGGAGTCTGACTCGTACCGGACCAGTTCCATTCAGGATCGTGGAAGCCTTCATCCAGGCTCGACGCATAGGACGGTTCATATGGTTTCAGTAGTCCTTCGTCTTTCGCTTGATCAAAGTTTGTGGAAGGAGCTCCCCACCAAACGTCAGCCTGGGGATTGTTCTTTTCAGAGCGGATCCTGTCCAGGATTTCCTGTGACCCCATATCGAGCCATTCAACGTCGATATTGTATTTTGCTTCGAATTGCTGTTCGAATTTAGACAGGATGTCTTTTCCATGGGGAGAATACACAACAATCTTTTCTTCAAGTTTATTATCCTTTTCCCCGGAGCTGCTTGAACTTGACCCCTTCTCTGCTCCACCACAGGCTGAAAGCAGTAAAGAAGCAGATAGAGATACCGTTGCCACCATCGATAATTTCTTGTTCAACTTCATGAAAAATCCCCCTTGTTATCAAAAATTAATCAAACCCTCGTGCTCGCGTAAAAAAAGTGAAACTGCACCTAAAACGCCCACATTTCCCCCTAATTGTGAAACCTTCAATTCTACTGAACTGGGAAGATACTGATCAACCATTTTCCGCAGTCTGGGAAGAATGAAATCCGATGACTTTAACACACCACCTCCTAAAATAATGACCTCTGGATTCAGTAAGCATGCTGCATTGATGATCCCGTAGCCCAAATGGTCAATCGCATCATGGACGACGGAGAGGGCAGTCGGGTCTCCGGACTTTGCCAGATGAAAGGCACTTTCCCCGGATAACTCTGAGTGTGTCGCCTCTTCATAAGCAGGATGCTCAGGGTTCTCCAATACGAGGGTTGTCAGTTTATGTCCAATGGACTTGCCGCCTGCTACACTCTCGAGATACCCATACCGGTGAAACATCGGCTTGAAATCATTCTGGAGGTCATCCTTATCCGTCACCATATAACCAATCTCCCCAGCGGCATTGGAATGCCCCCTGTAAAGCTGGTTATTGATGATGATTCCGCTTCCGATACCAGTCCCGACAGCCATGAAAAGGACATGCCGATTGTTTTTCGCACTTCCGACCCATTGCTCCCCCAGTGCAGCAACATTGACATCGTTGTCCACGTGGACGGGGAAGGGGAAGTGTTTTTCAGCTTCTGAAAGGATCGGGTATCGGATCCAATTGAGGCTCGGGGCTTCAAGGACCACTCCATTCTGTGTGATTCCCGGAACACCGATGCCCATCCCTAATACATCACCGGTTGGAATATCCAGATGATCAAGCATGCGGGAGACGTCCTTTGCAATCTGATCCAAAAGGCCTGTCTGCAAGTAATGTGATGTTGAAAAGCTTTTTGAATGAAGGACGTTTCCGCTTAAATCGGAAACAATCGTCTTGACCTTCGTACCACCGATGTCCGTTCCAATCACATAGGCGGCTTTTTCATTGAAGAAGAGCTGGATCGGCTTCCTTCCTCCATGGGATGAAGAAGGTCCGATTCCTTTTTCATACACCCAATTTGTTTTTATCAATTCATCTACAATCAACGAGATGGTCGGCTTACTCAGGTTCATCTGTGCAGCAATTTCCGCCCTGGAAATAGGCGAGTTCTCTTGAATGCACTGAAGTACTCTTTTTTTATTCATCGATTTCATCTGCATAGGTGCCCCTCTCAAACTCATTGCATCACGGCCTTCTTTATTTTGGTTAGTAAACTTTACTAATTAACAAGAAATATACCTTATTATGGAATAAGTTACAATAGTTATTTTAATTTTATGAACATTTAAAAAGTTATTATGACAACAGTTTGAATTTTCTGTAAAATAATTATTTACAATATTATCCTAGTGTGATACTAATTAGGAGAGGCTGCTGGGTTTAGTTAGTTAGGCAATTTAACTAACATACTAAAGACCTATGACGAAAGGAGTGTTAACGGCATTTGAACGGTAAACCAAATTCCTGAAAAATGAAAGGGGTTACACAATGAAGTTTATGAGCTATTTGCTTTCGCTGTTGTTGGTGCTTTCTTTTTTACCTTTTAGTGGTGTCGTTCATTCAGAAGAGCATGATGTAGAATTGTGGAATGCCGTTAAACCTTTGGATACGACGGTAACGTTCTTGAACACCGGGGCTCACCCCGATGATGAACGAAGCGATTTCCTTGCGTACTTATCCAGGGGGCTTGGAGTGAAGACCTCCAGCTTGATTGCGAATAGAGGAGAGGGCGGCCAAAATGAAATCGGCCAGGAGCTCGGGAACGCCCTCGGGATCATCCGCTCCAGGGAAATGATCGAAGCAGCCAAGATCACAGGCGTAAAAGCCTACCACCTCAGTGAAACCACCTCAGATCCGATTTACGACTTTGGATTTTCAAAGACCCCAGATGAAACGCTGGCAAAGTGGGGGAAAGATCTCACTTACGAAAGGCTCATCCGGTTCATCCGGACCTACCAGCCTGACATCTTAATGCCATCCTTCCGGAACTCAGATAACCAACATGGACATCATCGTGCCGTCTCCATACTTAGTGAACGTGCGTTCGAGGACGCTGCAAACCCAGACGTTTTCCCGGACCAGCTGAAAGAAGGATTGTCGGTTTGGCAGGTGAAGAAGTTCTATTTACCAGCGGAATCAAAAGAGACAGCCACCACGTCTATAGAAGTAGGGGATTATGATCCCATATATGAAATGTCCTACCCGCAAATCGGGGAAGAATCCCGCTATATGCATAAGAGTCAGGGGATGGGAAGTGAAGTGGATGTTGAGCCAAGACAGACTCTATTGGACTTAGAGAAGAGTACTGTACAAACGACAGGCACTGATGAACTTTTCGAAGGGATCCCGTATGATTTTAAAGAGTGGGCAGAAGAGATGCCTAAGGGCGAGAAGTCACTCAAGGTTCACTTCACTAAGTTCCAAAAGAGCCTGGAAGGGATCATTTCAAGCTATCCTGATCGAGGGGAAGCATTCGATAAAACACAGAAAGCATTGAAAGAAGTAGAAAAAGTTGAGAAGAAAACTGCAAAGGCAAAGCTTGATGACCAAATGAAGAAAGATTTGCTTCATAAGATCTCCCTGAAGAAAGAGCAGTTGAACACGGTGAGCTTTGTCGCTTCGGAATTAAGCGTGGAGGCTTCTTCAGAAACCAATATTTTGACAAAGGGTCAAGATGTAGAGGTGACAGTCCAACTGGCCAACGAGGGAGAAAAGAAGCTGAAAAAAGCGAAAGTCGAGCTACTGACACCAAAAGGATGGAAAGTATCCAAAAATGGAAAGTCGGTAGACCTAAAACCGGGTGAGGAGCATGAAATGGCCTTTACCGTAGGAGTTCCGGAAGATGCTGACTATTATCACGCATACAAAGAACCGGCCATCCAGGCGAAAGTGAGCTTTGAATCTGCCGGGGCTAAATCGACCCACGTCCAAGACCTGGACGGAACCATCGCTGTCTTACCTGATGTAGGCATAACCCTTAACCCGGAAGATATCGTGGTTAACCGGGCTGATGTACAGGACGAAATCCCGGTGGTGGCGAAGGTGAAGAACTATCGTGAGGGAGCCACCTCTTCACAGGTATCTTTATCTGCTCCTGAAGGCTGGGAGGTATCCCCACAAGAGATGACGGTTCAATTTGATGAGTCACAGGAGGAGAAAGACGTTACCTTTACACTCAGTCCGCCGGAAGACATCAGTGAAGGGAATTTCAAGGTGGATGCACAAGCCGTCGTCGACGGTGAAACCTTCTCTTCAACGGTCCAGGAAATAAGCTATGACCATATCGGAACCTTTTATTACTTATATGATTCAAAAGTGAACGGAGTGGCGTTTGAATTGCTGACTCCCGATAACCTGAAAGTAGGTTACATTGAAAGCGGCTTTGATAAAGTGGCAGACTATCTCCGCAATGTAGGGATGGACATCACATCCCTTACGGAAGACGATTTGGCATCGGGAGATCTCAGCCAATACGATACGATCGTGACCGGAATCCGCGCTTATTTATCAAGGGATGACCTTGTTAATAATAATCCACGCCTGAAAGAATACGTGGAAAACGGGGGCCATCTGGTTGTTCAATACCATAAGCCGAACGACAGATGGGATAAAGAGACGACAGCACCATATCCGTTAACCATCGGCAACCCGTCGATCCGCTGGAGAGTGACGGATGAAGACGCGGACGTGACGGTATTGCAGCCGGAATCACCATTATTCAACTATCCTAATACGATCACCGGATCGGACTGGGATAACTGGATACAAGAAAGAGGCTTATACTACCCTATGAGTTGGGATGACCGCTACGAAACATTCGTACGCATGGCAGACCCGGACGAAGACTCATTCGACGGAGGAATCCTCATGGCCGAATACGGTGAAGGGACCTACCTATACACCAACCTCGTATTCTACCGCCAAATCCAAGGAGGAGTCCCAGGAGGCTACCGAATCTTCACCAACCTCCTAAGCTACGGAAAAACCAACTAAAACAAAGGTCCGCCCCTCATCTTTGAGGGACGGACCTTATTTTTATGCGTGAATTTCATAAGGAATGCTGTTACATCAGGCTTTTTCCTTATCTCATAGAGGAAATCTGAGGTCCGTCCCTCTCCCGGGATTCTACCAGTCCTTAACCGATTGATAGAAGTGGTTCACGTGTGCGATGAATTTTTCTTTGCGCTTTTCTGTAAAGTAGGAGAGGGATGACAGGGTTCTCTTGAGTTTTGGATGCTCCCCGAGGATTTTCAGGATTTCCTTTGTTTCTTCGTCTTCGAAAGTTTCTCTCAGGATCATGGGGTCGTGACTTTGTCCAAGGCTGTCGCTTTCCTCTCCGTACATGATTCGGTTCATTTCATGGGTCGGGATTTTATAGACTTCCTTAAAAGTAAGCAGCATTTTGTAAGGGATATCCCTTGCACCAGTTTCATAGTTTGATAGTGCTCCCTGGCTGATATTCAGGCGAAGGGCAGCTTCTCTCTGGGTAAGCTCTAATACATCATTGCGATAATGCTGTAACTCTACATGTAAATCCATTGTTTTCACCGACTATCCCTTTTTTCTTCAAGATAAAGGTTTTATGTACACGTATTAGGAAATTACACGTTTTGAAATCGTTATTTCGATTACGATTCAAGATATTTTGGAAAAGGTATACAAATTTACATGAAAACGTATTAAAATGTAAATATAATTGTAATTTTGTCGAATTGGGGGTAAAGGTGGAGATAGAATGGGGGAACAGCAAAAAGGGAGAGTAGACAGTCTTTCAACCAGAGGAGAAAAGAAAGTCATCACATGGATCCAAATGAAACCGGAGTCGAATCTGATATTCAGCACAAAGCATCATGGAAAAAAGCGAGTTATCTACTATACCCACAGAAGCATCACCAGCCTAGACGACCACAGAAGAGAGAGATAGAAGGAGGGACGGACCTCTCTACCCGTTTCATTTACAGATTTTTGTGAATGAATAGAGGTCCGTCCCTCAATAAAGAGGATTTTACGCATTTGTGTCGAATAGGTAATGTGTAATAGTATGAGATTGAGAGAAGGAGTGATGTCATGGTTCGAAGGCCTCGGAATTGGAGTCCGGGAACGACGTATCATGTGACGGCTAGGGGAAACAGAAAGCAGGAGCTGTTTCATGATGATGACGATCGAAAGAAGTATTTAGCGTATTTGCAGGAAACGAAAGAAAAGTACCCATTTACCATCCACGCTTACTGTTTGATGTCCAACCACATCCATCTGCTGATTGAAACCCACGATGTTCCACTTGAGAGAATCATCCGTATCCTTCACACCCGCTACGCCGTTTATTTCAACAAGAAATATGACTATGTCGGTCATGTGTTCCAAGGGCGTTATGGATCGACCAAGATCGATACGCCATCGTATTTCATTAAAGCGAGCAGGTATATCCACCACAATCCGGTTGAAGCGAAACTCACCATCCATCCCGAGAGTTACCCCTGGAGCAGTTATCCTTTCTACATCCATTCCATTGATAACCCCTTACTTTCTAAAGAACGCACCCTCAATTATTTTCCGGCACCACAAATCAGTCGATATAAGGAATATGTAGATAAGAGTCCCCCAAAAGAAGAACTCTATAAAAACACAATTAAAAAATGAAAAAAATAAAATATTTTTGGAAAAATATAGAGGATTTTGGGTGTTGGTGTCGAAATTCATAGTCTGTAGGACAAAATTCCTATTTTGAGGAGGAGGAAAGTATGAGAAAAGAATTTCTTTTAGTATTCGAGAATTTTCATGTTTCCAAGAGAATCGTAAAGAAAACAAGAAAACATTTAGTCGTTTTTCAAGGGCAGCATTATTACAATAAGTTGGTCGTGGTGAACCGTCCACCAGGGTTTTCTCATGCCCTTGAGAGCATCATGTACTCTGATAAGATTCTTGAAACAGTCGGGTTCACGACCTTGTTTGCCGTACCGGTCGACCGGAGTCACTCCATCCCATTCAAGTTTGTCCGGATAGGCGACAACACACCAAAGGATTGCAAGATTGTACTTGAAAAGCGGGAGGGAGCGGAGCGATTGAATATCCTGCCACTATACCCTGTGGACGGCCCACTTTCCAGTGAAGACAAACAGGATATTCTATCCTACTTAAGCCTGAAGTCCGATGATGGAACCGTCACCTACCTCATGAACAATCCCCAGATATTCAAAGGAAAAGGAAAAAAACAAGAAGAGTAAAGGAGGAATGAGGCGAACCTGAACAGGTACGTCTTTTTTTGAGGGACGGACCTCCACCTTCCATACCGCCGTAAAACCCTTTACCACGCTACCAAACTACCTCTCTAAGTTTCTAAAATCACGCTTTTTTTCGTTGACCTCTCCTGATTCAGACCATACAATAATAGTAGTTATTAGTATTTTTAGAATTTTCATGTAAGGTGCGAATGCCACTTGAATAAGACAGATCATACTCGTATCGGAAAGAATGCCATGCTTCTTCTCCTGTTAGACAGGGAAGAGGAAGAGTGGAATCGTCATTTCAATGAGCTGAATTGGAGTTACTGCACCGGGAAAATCGGTTCCATGGACAGCCAGAAAATCGTAGCCGCGATTGAAACAGCGGCGAAGCGGAGTGACCTGGTACGGGAAGATCTGTACCGGGAGATGCATGCCCTGTATCACGCCATCATGGAAGCGCTGACTGGGGTCACCCGCGGTCAGACCCAATTGGGTGAAATCCTGCGGACAGTGGGCTTGCGATTCTCCGTTGTGAGAGGGACTCCTTATGAAAGTGAAGAGGAAGGCGAATGGATCGCAGTCGCGTTATACGGAACGATTGGTGCGCCCATTAAGGGGTTGGAGCACGAAACGATCGGACTCGGAATCAATCATATTTAAATAAGAGAGCCTAGAGATATTAGTTGATAGGAGGCTCGACCAACGGCAGAAGTCTGTCTTGGTCGAGCCTCCTTTTTGTGTGGGGCAGACACAGGGGTCCGTCCCGCAGCAGGTTAAAGCGTTAAAGAGAAAAAATCAGCAATAACAGCATTTAACAGTGGGAACGAACCGAATTCAGGCGTTTTTCGGAGGTCCGTCCCTAAAGAAGGAGGAAATCAAGATGGTGGATTTGACGGGTTGTAGTTTGAGTTTGGATGAGGCGAAGCGGGTGATTTATGGGAAGGAGCCTGTGGAGCTTTCGCCGCTTAGTATGGAGCGGGTGCGGAAGAGTCGCGAGGCGGTTGAGAGGATAGTGAAGGAGAAGCGTGTGGTGTACGGGATCAACACGGGATTTGGGAAGTTCAGTGATGTGCTGATCGATGCGGACGATGTGGAGGAGCTTCAGCTGAACCTGATTCATTCCCATGCGTGTGGTGTGGGGGATCCGTTTCCGGAGAACGTTTCGCGGGCCATGCTTCTGTTGAGATGCAATGCTCTGTTAAAAGGATATTCCGGTGTTAGACCGGTCATCGTCGAGCGGTTAGCGGAATTCCTGAACAAAGGGATCCACCCAGTTGTCCCGCAGCAGGGTTCATTGGGAGCAAGCGGGGACTTAGCGCCACTATCCCACCTGGCCCTTGCTCTCATGGGCGAAGGCGAAGTCCACTATCAGGGTGAAGTTCACCAGACACTCACTGTCCTTTCTAAAGAAAACATCTTCCCAATCCAGCTTCAGGCAAAAGAAGGATTGGCACTGATCAACGGAACCCAGGCGATGACGGCGATGGGTGTCATAGGATACCTCGAAGCGGAGGAGCTTGCCTTCCAGAGTGAGATGATCGCCAGTCTGACCATGGAAGGACTTAGAGGAATCATGGATGCTTTCGACGAAGATATTCATTTAGTAAGGGGATATCCTCAACAGGTGGCAACGGCTCAAAGAATCAGGGATTACCTGCAGGACAGTAAGCTCACAACGAAGCAAGGAGAGCTCCGGGTCCAGGACGCCTATTCCTTACGGTGCATCCCACAAGTCCACGGAGCATCCTGGCAGGCGCTTGATTATGTAAAAGAAAAGCTCGAAATCGAAATGAACGCGGCAACGGATAACCCGCTCATTTTTGACGACGGAGAAAAGGTCATTTCAGGCGGAAATTTCCACGGACAGCCGATTGCGTTCGCCATGGACTTCATGAAAATCGCTATTGCAGAACTCGCCAACATCTCGGAACGACGGATCGAACGACTTGTGAACCCGCAGCTCAATGATCTGCCACCGTTCTTAAGTCCACAGCCAGGTCTGCAGTCAGGAGCGATGATCATGCAATACTGCGCGGCGTCACTTGTCTCAGAAAACAAAACTCTTGCCCATCCAGCGAGCGTCGATTCGATCCCGTCATCAGCAAACCAGGAAGACCATGTCAGCATGGGAACGATCGGATCCCGCCACGCTTACCAGATCCTTCAGAACACGAGAAGAGTCCTCGCCGTCGAGCTCATCTGCAACCTGCAGGCAGCAGAACATCGAGGGACGGACCTCATGGCCAGCAAGACACGGCAATTTTACGAAGCAGCGAGAAAGGTCATTCCTTCCATCACGAAGGACCGGATCTTCTCGAAAGACATAGAAAAAGCCAACCAGTGGCTGCAGCAAACCACGCTTAACACATTGATCAAACCAACCAAAACAAAGGAGGAAACGACAAATGGTTAAGGCAGACAAACGAATCGTAAACGTAAAAAGAGGGACGGACCTTGAATGTAAAGGGTGGGAGCAGGAAGCTGTTCTGCGCATGCTATACAATAACCTTGATCCTGAAGTAGCGGAAATTCCCGAGGAGCTCGTCGTATACGGCGGAATCGGGAAAGCGGCCCGTAACTGGGAATCCTTCGATGCCATCGTCCATACGCTCAGAAACCTAGAGAACGATGAAACCATGCTCGTCCAATCCGGTAAGCCGGTTGGTGTCTTCAAAACCCATAAAGCGGCTCCAAGAGTCCTGCTGTCGAACTCAGTGCTTGTGCCGAAATGGGCGAACTGGGAGCACTTCCACGAGCTTGATCAAAAAGGTCTCATGATGTACGGCCAAATGACGGCGGGAAGCTGGATCTATATCGGGACTCAAGGGATCCTGCAAGGGACTTACGAAACGTTCGCGGCCCTGGCGAAAAAGCATTTCAACAACTCCCTTAAAGGGACGATTACCCTTACAGCCGGCTTAGGCGGAATGGGTGGGGCGCAACCACTCGCCGTCACGATGAACGGAGGAGTCGTGATCGCCGTCGACGTGGATGCAGAGCGCATCCAGAAGCGTCTCGACACCAAATACTGTGACGTGAAAACCGATTCCATCGAGGAAGCGCTGATGATGGCATATGAAGCACGTGACCAGGGTAAGCCTCTGTCCATCGCTTTACTTGGAAACGCGGCTGAGGTTCATCATGGACTCCTCAAGCGTGACGTTAAAATCGATATCGTGACCGACCAGACATCGGCCCACGATCCACTCAACGGTTATGTACCAGAAGGATATACACCTGAAGCGGCGGCAGAACTGCGCAAACAGGACCCGAAAGCCTACACGGCCCTTTCACAAAAAAGCATGGCGAAACACGTAGAGGCGATGCTCGAATTCCAGCATAGGGGATCGATCGTATTTGACTACGGCAACAACATCCGTCAGGTGGCAAAAGACGAAGGAGTCGAAAACGCCTTTGATTTCCCTGGATTCGTCCCGGCATACATCCGTCCATTGTTCTGTGAAGGAAAAGGACCATTCCGCTGGGCGGCACTATCAGGGGATCCAGAAGATATTTACAGAACAGACCGTCTGATCAAAGAGCTTTTCCCTGAAAATGAAGCCTTGAATCGCTGGATTGATATGGCACAGGAGCAGGTGGCGTTCCAAGGGCTTCCTTCCCGCATCTGCTGGCTTGGCTACGGTGAGCGTGTAAAGATGGGTCTTGCCATCAATGAACTCGTGAAAAACGGCGAGCTGAAGGCACCGGTCGTCATTGGCCGTGATCATCTGGACTGCGGATCCGTTGCCTCGCCGAATCGTGAAACGGAAAGCATGAAGGATGGAAGTGACGCGGTGGGTGACTGGGCCATCCTGAACGCACTCATCAACACCGCGGCAGGCGGCTCATGGATTTCCTTCCACCACGGCGGCGGAGTGGGTATGGGTTACTCACTGCACGCCGGAATGGTCGTTGTGGCAGACGGGACGGACCTTGCACAGGAACGTCTTGAGAGAGTCCTCACAACCGACCCTGGAATGGGCGTTATCCGTCACGTCGACGCAGGATACGATATCGCAGAAAAAACAGCCGAAAAACACAACATCCACATCCCAATGAACAAAGGAGGAGAATAAGATGACCACTACACAATTCGACACCATCATCGACAATATAGGCCAGCTCCTGACGATGGATCATGGGGACGGACCTCTGAAAGGGGAGGGGATGGGCAAGCTTCCCGTACTCGAGAGTTCGGCCATTGCCATCAAGGACGGCCTTGTCGCCTGGATCGGCACACACGAAGAAGCACAATCCCTCAAAGCAACGGAACGAATCGATGCAGAAGGAAAGCTCGTCTCACCAGGTCTCGTCGATCCTCATACGCACCTGGTCTTCGGAGGATCCCGTGAACACGAAATGGCCCTCAAGCAGCAGGGTGTTCCTTACTTAGAAATCCTGAAGCGTGGAGGCGGCATCCTATCTACAGTGGGTGCTACCCGCGAAGCATCTGAAGAAGAACTTCTCACAAAAGCACGCTTTCATCTAAATAGAATGATTTCATACGGTGTCACCACAGTAGAAGCGAAGAGCGGATACGGTCTTGACCGCCAGACAGAACTGAAACAGCTAAAAGTAGCCAAACAACTAAACGACACACACCCGGCAGAAATCGTCTCCACATTCCTGGGAGCACACGCCATCCCACCGGAATTCAAAGGACGCTCTGATGAATTCCTACAGGAAATGCTCGACCTATTAGTCGACATCGAAAAAGACCGGCTCGCAGAATTCGTCGACATTTTCTGCGAAACAGGTGTATTCACTGTGGAGCAGTCCCGCGAGTTCCTGAAAAAAGCCAAAGAAAAAGGCTTCTCCGTTAAAATCCATGCCGACGAAATCGATCCACTCGGCGGAACGGAAATGGCAACGGAAATCGGAGCCACAAGCGGAGACCACTTAGTAGGAGCATCTGACAAAGGCATCCAGGCACTGGGCGAAACCGACACGA
Organism: Bacillus sp. es.034; assembly: GCF_002563655.1. Taxonomy (GTDB): domain Bacteria; phylum Bacillota; class Bacilli; order Bacillales; family Bacillaceae_B; genus Rossellomorea. Next base: position 1,063,914 of record NZ_PDIY01000001.1, read on the forward strand.
TCGCCGTCCTCCTGCCAGGAACGTCCTTCTACCTGAACAAAGGCAAGTTCGCCAACGCACGAGGAATGATGGAAGCGGGAGCGGCCGTCGCCCTATCCACCGACTTCAACCCGGGCAGCTCACCGACGGAGAACCTGCAGTTCATCATGAACCTGGCATCCCTGCAATTGAAAATGACGCCGGAAGAAATCTGGAACGCCGTCACCGTCAACTCGGCCTACGCCATCAACAGAGGAGACTCGGCAGGAAAGCTGATCCTTGGCCGTAAAGCCGACATCGTCCTATGGGATGTGCCGAACTATCACTATGTCCCATATCACTACGGGGTCAACCATACGAATACCGTCATGAAAGACGGCTGTATCATCTACCGCAAGGAGAAGCTTCATGAGCATATTTCAACACATTAAGCCGGCAGGAAAAGCGCAGTTTAAGGACCGCTACACAACCAAAGCAGCGGAACTCCTGACACCTTGGGAAGAGGGAAGGAAAGGGGACATCGCCATCATCGGCGCTCCCCTCTCCAAACCCTCCATCTCCCACTCAGGAGCAAGCTTCGCACCGGACGCCATCAGACGGTGCCTAAATTCGTTCACAACCTATAACATCGAAAGAGGGACGGACCTCGCCGACGACCAGAAAACCATCATCGACTTCGGCGACATCTCCATGCACCCTACTTCCATCGAAGAGTCGCATCAGCGAATCTATGAATCAACGAAAGCAGCAACGAGCACGAACGCAGCACCGTTCACCATCATCCTGGGCGGCGACCATTCCATCACCACGTCAACGATAAAAGCCATCAAGGAAACGAAGGGGACGGTGGGCATCATCCAATTCGATGCCCACCATGACCTCAGGAACACAGAGGACGGGGGACCGACCAATGGTACGCCTTTTAGGAGATTACTAGAAGGTGGCCACATCCAAGGGGAGCATCTTATCCAAATCGGCATCCGCAACTACGCCAATGCGAAAGCCTACCATGATTATGCCCTTGAGCAGGGTGTAACGGTGTATACGATGAAGGACGTCAGACAACAACAGATAACAAAACTCATCCAGGAATCGCTGACCCAACTGGAATCCAAAGTCGACACCATCTACCTCTCCGTCGACATGGACGTCCTCGATCAGGCATATGCTCCAGGCTGCCCGGCGATCGGCCCCGGGGGGATGCATCCTGATACGCTCACAGAGGCGGTCCAGGCTGCCCTGCAGCACCATAAAGTCCACACCATGGACATTGTAGAGATCGACCCGACCCTCGACATCAGAGATATGACGAGCAGAATAGCAAGCCTCTTGATCATAAATTCATTAATCTAACCAAGGTCCGTCCCTTACCGCTTTAACGCATTGAGGGACGGACCTTCACTTTCAGTGATGGGTAAAAAAATACATGTAAAAACGCATCCCAATATCAAGGATGCGTTTTTCTATTAAACTAAAATAATCCAAAATTGAGACACACTCCCTTCCTACCGCGTCTAATACATGAATAACTTACAAAAATGTAAATAAATACATTAAACTAACAGTAGGAAGGGACGGACCTGGCTACAGTGTGGAAACAAAAAATCGGGTAACCATTCCACTCAGGGGAGGATAACAAATGGATGAAGTGATACAACAGGAGAAGAGGGGAGTGATGCAGATGGAGATAAGTGAGGAGAGGTTGATTGAGAGTTTAATTGATGAGTATGAAGTGCAGGTGACGAAATTGGTGTATCTCTATGTGAAAGACTGGCCGGCTGCCCAGGATATTACTCAGGAGGTATTCATCAAAGCATTTCATGCCCTCCATCAGTTCAATCATAAATCCTCTTACAAAACGTGGATTTATAGAATTGCCATTAACTTATGTAAAGATTATAAGCGCTCGGCTTATTTCAGGAAAAATACAATCGTACATAAATTTCATACTATCCTTAAAAAAGAGACATCCATAACACCCGAACAAGAACTCATAATGAACGAAGACAATGATTCAGTTGCCTCTCATGTATACTCACTCCCCCTGAAATATAGAGAAGTCATATTATTATATTACTATGAAGAATTAACGACTCAGGAAATCGGAGACACGCTTGGAATCAATCCTTCAACGGTCCGGACGAGGCTGGACCGGGGGAGAGAGAAGCTGAAGAAAACAATGGGAGGGAGGATTCCCAATGAATAAAGACCCTTTGCACAATATAAAGGATGAAATAGATAGGGAAGTATTCAAGAACACAGACCCCGTCAGTCAAAAAAGAGCCATTTTGACGAAGATAAGGAGTGAAAAACAAAAGAAATCATCGGTAAAGTCCATCTTCATCAATCTTGGCCTCCCTTTATGCATCATCATGATCCTTTCTATCCTGGGCAGCAGCTATCTGTTTAAGGAAGATCTGGTGAAAGAAAATGAAAAAGAAGAGCCTGCAGAACTAACATACGTACCAACTGACGAGTGGGATGAAAAGATCATAGATGAAAAAGCCTGGATTAGAAAATCGGCGACCCCCGACGATGATGTGAAAGAGAATTTAGAGGAAGAAGCAGAAGTAGAAGCAGAGAAAGTGCCGGAGAAAAAAGAAGAGGAAGAAAAGAATGAGCAGGTGGAGGCACCTCCTCTCCCAGCCTTTGACTTTTCCACGATTCTAAAGAATCCAGAGGATTTTAAGGAAAAAGCGGCCAATGGAACGTTCGTCGGAACTTCCTTTACGATTGGAGATTCCATGGAAAGTATACAGGATATGTATAAGGACAAGTACCAGAATCTCGACACCAAGAAGGGTCACATAGGCTATGATCGGGTTGAGGATTATCTCCTCTACTTCCAAGATGAAAAGGCGCTATGGGTGATCCGTTCCAATAGCAGCCCGTCCTATACATTGGATCAGGTCATTACGACCCTGGGTGAACCGTATTATTCACTTAATGCATTGGAAGGTGTATATTCGGCGAATTATCTATATGGTGACTATATAGTGGAAATGGAGCTACAAGGCAATAACAAAATTAAGCCATATACAATGGAAGAGATCCAATTCATTGATCGTGAATCCGTTATTACCTCAGTAGCTCTTTTTAAGAATGACGGACGTTCAGAGTACCTGAGTAAGGATGTAAAATATCTAGGAGAAGAAGAACCGATGAAATTCCGTCCTGAATGGTTCAATGAAGCAAGAGACTATATCGTGGAAAATACAGTGTCCCCGGCAGTCGTCCTTCACTCTCAACAAGACCCATTGGAATTTAACATCGTCGTCCCTCAGGAAACACCGGAGGACGAAATGAGAGCAATAGCAAACCAATTTCTGAAGAGATTGACGGATGTTTCGAACGATGCGATTGAAGAAGGAACAATATGGAATGATTACACCTATGTTATTCATATCGAGAATAGTATAGCCGGTTATTACGATACGGGATTGAGCAATTCGAAAAGTACTCATGAAGGCGGTTATCCAGAAATCAATTGGATGGGTGATTTAAACTCCATTGAATAGGTCCGTCCCTCCCATTCACATAAGAGCTTTGGCACATGCCAAAGCTTTTTCCTTATTAAACAGATGTGGGAGGAAGTCTTAGAATGTCGTCATGTGCAAAAAGAGGCTTCCCGGGTATACTGATGGGACAGCCTCTTCAATCTAAAAAAACCTTAATGACTAATTTTCTCCCGCGCCATGTCATAACCCGAATGTATTTCTTTCATCCCAATGACTTTAAGGAAATGCTGGAGTTTTTTCATACAGAGCTCTTCAAGGTCTCCGACAACTTCGAACTGATCAATGACAGCACACTTATCAGCTTTTGCTGCCTGAGCAAGCAGGGACTTTCGATAGGTTACATTGTTGTTCATGGTGTACGTAGATACCATGGCTTGCCCGACCTTACAATCACCTTTGGAAAATTCGAACTGAAATACAATCGACAAATCTACATCAGAATATAGAGGATTTACTTTCATGCTTATGCTTTTCATCATGAAGCCCCCTTTCTTTTATTGTACTTTTATCCTACCAAATATTTTCCGTTCGGGTATTTGGCACCACAAAGCAATACAGGGGATATTGGTTAAAAATTCTCCTCATTCATTCACTTTTCCACCATTTATATAACTCCGGGAATATTCCTGAAAGAATAAATGCTGGAGCTCGGAGTGGTTCCAATATCACATTCCATCTTTAGTTGATCGTTCATGAAGGAAAATGCACAAATGAATAGAATTATAGTTTAGAGAGAGTACGGAGGCCAATGGAGGTTATAGGTGTAAATAAATATAGCCAAGTATGGCATCTTATATTTATACTAGTAAAGTTGTCCCAGTGATAGACTAAAGAGAAGGAAATGAAGAAATGTAAAAGGTTTTTCGAAGTTTCGACAAATTGAGGCTATAAATGTATAAATTTGTTAAATAATAGGGAACGTTTTTTTAACATATGCTTAAAAGAATATAAGGATCATGAAAATTAGTATTATAATGAAAAAAAGCCTCCTGCATATGAAGGCTTGTCATCTCTTTATGTTAGAGGATATTAGTAAACGGATGGTAGCTCTTTAGAGTAGACAGAAGGTAATTCCGCTGCATTCTCAGTCGGTGCTTTGTAGACGGATGGAAGTTCTGCTACCACTTTAGAGTAGACAGAAGGTAATTCTGCTACTACATTGGGTGTAGAGTATACAGAAGGTAGTTCAGCTACATCATTGGATGGTGCTTTAACTGCTGCGTACGCTCCAAGAAGTAAGACAGAAGCAGTGACGATTGTAAGAAAACGTTTTTTCATAGGTATTTCCTCCCTTTTTCAAAGTGAAAGTTTTTGGGTATGATTGATTAAAAGATGTTAACTATATTAAAGCATATTTAACAAATGCACACATCCCGATTGTAAGGGCTTATTCACCAATAAATGTGATGAAAGATAAACCATACGGCTGATTATAATGAAAAATATAATTATAGGAATATTTTTTCTTAGGGGAGATGTAAATGGACTTTAGTATCGTAGGTCAAAAAATAAAAGAACTACGTAAGAATATAGGTCTTTCACAGGAAGAGCTTGCAGAAGGGATCTGTACTCAAGCCCAAATAAGTAAAATCGAAAAAGGAGACGTGTTTCCGTACGCATCGACGTTATTCTTGATATCCAGGAAGCTTGGAGTGGACGTTAACTACTTTTTTGATATAGGAATGACTCCAAGACTTGATTATGTTCTAGAGGTTGGAAGACAATTACAGATCGCAAGAAGAAATATGGATTATACAGAGATGAGAGAAGTTGTCACAGCAGAAGAAGAAAATCCTTTATTTTTTAATAATAACAGAAATTTGCAACTTCTGAAGTGGCATAAAGGAATTTATCAATTTGAACTTGATAAAGATTTGGAGAAAGCGGAGAAAACCCTTCGCAAATCCATTGCCCTCACCCATACGACAGATAAAATTTGGACGGAAAGAGAAATTGAAATCCTGTTAACGATCGGCGTCATGTATTTCGAGGAAGGGATCTTTGAAAAGGCGCTGGAGGTATACCAGGAAGTGAAGGCGCATATTGAGGCACTTCCACATTTAACGGATTATACAATCAAAACAAGGCTCTATTACAATATCGCCAGGGTGCTGACGAGACTGGAAGAGATAGATCAATCTACAAAGTATTGCAAAGATGCGATCGACTGGTGCATCCTTAAAGACAATATGTATCTTCTCGGAGAGCTCCACTATCACATCGGCTACAATTATGAGCTGCAAGGGAAACTCGAGGAAGCTCAGAAATACATGCAAAAAGCACTCATCGTCTTTGAACTCCAAGGAGACGACAAATTCATCCAATACATCCGTCGCAAAATCGAAAAGTTGACGGTTTAGGGACGGACCTGCCTCTACTATTATACGAACGGGATGGGAGTGAGGACTATGAGTAAAAGACAAAAATTGTGGTTAAGGATCAGCGGTTCTTTCTTTATAATAGGAATTGTCATCATGTCTATCGTAGCTTACTTCCTCATACAAACCTTGAGAGAGTCCTTCTATCAGAACGCATTTGAAAAGAACTATAAGTACATTTCACTGGAGGAGGATGGAATCGTCGACACGGTTCAAGTCTTTCACGGGGTGAAAATCAACACATTTGTACAAAAAGAGGAAAAGCCATCAACGATCATCCTTGAACTGAATGATGAAGAGGAAGCGAAACTCAAGGGCCATAAAGTGAATCCGGATATTGAAGGAATGCAGGCTTATTCTGCTGCTGTTTCATATAAACGAATGAAAAACAAGGAGTCAGGGAAAGAGCAGTTCATAGTCGGTCTGCAAACATCTCCCGTGAAAGAAGATTCTGAAGCCACATATAGGACCTACTCCATCAATGAAAACGGAATCGTGAAAGAGAGTGATTTTACCACCCAAACAAAATCCAAGCTTGAGACTCAATGGATCAGAGGGATCTCAGAAGAGACTCATGGATACTACACAGACTTACCTTACCAGGATGGTGCGAAAGGATCCTTGCTTTTTCTCTCCCTGATGGGGGTTCTTCTGATCATTTCCGGTTTCTGGGTGAGTAAATCGATCATAGCGCAACAGAAAGAAGCAGTCGCTTAAAAGGAGAGGCTGTTTTTTTGATTATAAAGAAAAGCCAGCCCGTAAAACGCGGCTGGCTTCATCATTATTCATTCAAATCCAAATGATCCTTCAAATCACTCTGGACTTTTTGTCTTTCTTCTTCAGGCACGACGTAATAATAAATATCCTGGGTGCCGTTGCTGATCATCTGGCCTGAGCCACTGATCTGGCTTTGTGTGATGTCTTTTGTGGCACTTTTGTAATTCTTTTGGATATCGACCATTTCATCTAATGACAGGTTTGTTTTGACATTATTCCCGATGGCTCCGAAAATGTCCCCATAGTTCCATAAGGATGAGACACTCGCGCCTTCTTTGATGACGGCTTGGATGACCTGACGTTGTCTGGCTTGTCGTCCGAAGTCTCCACGTGGATCCTGTTTTCTCATACGGGCATAAGCAAGGGCTTTTTCACCACTTAACGAAAGCTGCCCTTCATTAAATGTGTACCCACCGGAAGAGAACGTGAAATCATTGTTGACGGTGACTCCTCCAACTGCATTCACGATATCTTTAAAACCCTCCATATTGATCTTTGCATAATAATCAATAGGAATATCTAAAAACTCTTCAACCGTATCCATAGACATTTCCACTCCGCCGAAGGCATAAGCGTGATTAATTTTATCCCGCGTCCCTCTGCCAACGATATCCACAAGAGTATCACGGGGGATACTCAACATCTTAGTCGTTTTCTCATGGGGATTGACCGTTACGACAATCATCGTGTCGGACCGCCCTTTGTCTCCGGCACGTTCATCGACACCCAGTAACAATACTGAAAATGGGTGCTTCTTATCAAATTTGACTTCTTCCGTACGTTTATCCGATTTCGGTCGATCGATCTCTTCGTTCATCGTTTCAGCCGTTTTACTTAATGAATGATAAATGGAGTAGGCATATCCGGCACCTGCTATTAGAAGGAGGAGGAAGATGATGCCAACCACTTTCGGCCACTTGCGTTTTTTATGATGTCTATCCGCTCTCAAATTGTTTCCCACCTAAAAAAATGATTTTCACACATAAGAAAAATATACTAGAAAATCGTCGAAAAAGAAATACATTAGTAAAATTTTGTCTGACTATGGAAATGTATAAAGAAAATCCCAATAAATTTAAGGATTTACCTGGAGTAGATGGATTATTTTGGTACAATGACAGTAGACAACCGGAGGGAGAGGGTACTTTGATAAAAAAAGTAGGAATCACACTTTTGTTATTCATTCTTGTATTCAATCTGATTCAGATGGACCAGGCAAAAGCAAATACGAGTGTAGATCGAATATTTGGCGATAGCAGATATGATACAGCCGGCATGATTTCTCTAAGGGGATGGAATCAAGCGGAAACCGTTGTAATCGCGAGCGGGGAAACATTCCCGGACGCACTGGCAGGGGGACCCCTTGCTTATCAATTGAATGCCCCCATCTTACTGACCTATAAGCATCGGTTGTCCGCGGAAACGAGAGACTTCATCAAGATACTGGAAGCAAAGCAGGTTTACATATTAGGCGGTGTCGGAGCGATTGACCTCTATGTTGAAAAGCAGCTAAGAGACCTAGGCTTGAAGATTACCAGAATCGGAGGAGATGATCGGTTTCAGACTGCTGCGAAAATAGCAGACTACCTCCCTTCTGATCAAGCCATCGTGGCAAACGGCCGGAACTTCCCGGATGCACTGGCCGTGGCACCGTATGCCGCGAAGAATGGCATCCCGATTGTTTTAACGGAATCTACAGATTTACCTGAAAGTACTAAAGAAATAACAGATGAGAAAAAAGATACGATCATTGTAGGAGGAGAAGGCGTGATTTCTTCACATGTCGCATCGGACCTTCCTTCTTCCACCCGCTATGGCGGTGCCGATCGTTATGAGACGGCAAAGAATATCATTGAAGGCTTGCCACTCGGAAAGGAAACGGCCTACGTCGCGACTGGCGGGAATTTCGCCGATGCCCTGGCAGGGTCTGTTCGGGCGGCTAAAGACAACGCCCCGATTCTACTAGTGAAGAAGGATGATATCCCTCCTTCCATTGATAATCTAGTAAACTCCTATCCATCGTTTACAATCTTTGGCGGGAAAAATGCAGTATCTTATCATGTGGAAGAACAATTAATCGGAAGTACAGAAGAATTTCAGTTCCAGGGAGTTCATATTAATGCGACAGAGGCATTTTTACGTTCCGTTTTAGGACCGCCTGACCGAATCGATGAGAGCCGGTTCAACTTTGATTGGTACGTGTATAACAAAGATCCAGAGACGTATATTCAATTTGGTGTATTTCATGGGATCGTGGTAGCGGTGTACTCAAATTCCGACAGCTGGAAGTCGGAGTCAGGGCTTAAGCTTGGCATGGGTCAACCGGAAGTCCGCAACCTGATGGATCAAATCGGGGCTGAGTATGACCAGGGAAGCGACTACGTCTATGATGAGAAGCTCATCCGTTTGTATTATGACCAGAACGACGGTGATACATTAGCGGGGATTTTCATGATAAGGCAGGACTTCACGATGACAAACCCTAATTTCAATAAGGAAAAAGTCAGAATCAGTATGGAGAAGCAACTGCTCGATCAAGCCAATGCATTGCGTGCACGCCATTTCCTCGAGCCCCTCGAGGAAGATTCAAGGGCCAGGGAAGTGGCGAGGGCCCATAGTAAAGACATGGCCGTCCGAAACTTCTTCAGTCATGAGAATCCCGATGGCCAAACACCTTTTAAAAGAATGGAACAGGCGGGTATCTCCTACTCATCAGCAGGGGAAAACATCGCAGCGGGGCAGTTTAATGCCATAGCCGTCCATGACGCATGGGTGAATTCTGCCGGCCACCGCAAAAACATCCTGAGCCCAATCTATAAAAGGCTAGGCGTGGGAACATATTATGGAGGAGATTACGGGGTTTACTATACCGAGGACTTCTACACACCATAAAAAATAGATCCCGATGACTCCTTCGTCATCGGGATCTACTATTTTATAATTCATAAAATCTCTTAAAACCATCAAACTTGGATTTCCAGTAGGAGTTACTGAGGCTGGATACTTCCACGCCATTATCCCCAGCATGAATGAACTCATTATTCCCTACATAAATACCTAAATGAGAAATACCTTTTTTATATGTATTTTCGAAAAATACCAAATCTCCCGGTTGAGGAGTATTCACATAATAGGAGCGGCTATAATACCCTTCACTGGAAAGACGCTTAACATCCTTCGCTCCGGCTTCCTTGAAAACGTAGTAGATAAAACCACTGCAATCAAAGCCGCCTGCCGAAGACCCTCCCCACACATAAGGGGTTCCCATGTGAGACGTTGCTTCACTTAATAGTTTAGCAGTACTAAAAGAAGCGGTGGATGGAGGCGTTTCCTGCTTTGGCGGGGCAGCAGCCGGTTGTTTCTTGCCTGCCTTCAAGGTAAGCACCTGTCCGACCTGTAAGAAATCGCTCTTCAGCCCATTCCAGCTTTTCAACTCAGAGACAGAGACACCATATTTCATGCTGATATGGGATAAAGTATCGCCTGAACGAACCGTATAGGTTTGTTGAGCCGATCCTGTGTCCGGTTTGGAAGGTGCTGGAGCAGCCGGTTCCGGTTTTGCAGATTGGCCATTCCCTTTTGACACCTTCAATACTTGTCCAGGGTAGATTAAATGTCCCTTCACCCCGTTCCAGGAAGATAAATCACTGACGGATACAGAATAATCAAGAGCGATCTTTCCGAGAGTATCACCGGATTTGACTGTATAAGTGGTTTGCCCTTGGGGTTGACTCTTTGAGGGCTTAGGTGCGGGTGTCTGTGCTTGGGAAGAAGCAGAGCCCTTTGAAACCTTTAAGACCTGTCCCGGATAAATCAAATACCCTTTAATGCCATTCCAGGAGGATAGCTCCGCAACCGATACGGAATGAGTAATAGCGATCTGTCCCAGAGTATCCCCTGACTTCACCGTATACGTTTTGGTATTCGAGGGGCTTTTACTCTCCGTCTTTTTAGGAGGAGCAGGAACACTGACAGAATCACCCTTGGCAGCAACCTTCAGAAGCTGGTTGGGGTAAATGAGTTCGGAATTCAGCTTATTCCAGCTTTTCAGATTCGAAACCGTCGTGTCATACTCACGGGCGATCGTCCATAAGGAATCTCCTGATTCCACCTTATGGGTGCTCGCAGCCGCATAACTAACAAAGGAAGATGATAGAACAGCCGTGGCTGCTACAGTGGTAAGAGTCTTTTTCACAGATTTTTTTCTCCTTTATTGTCATAGTTTGGTAGATAGTATTGTCATTTTATCACATTAAAGCTAGAAATAGAGGAAAAAGTTTTCAATTAACTAGTTCTTTTTACCTTAAAATATACGGTTTATGGTAAAAATATGTAATTTAAGGGAGAGTGTTTTATAGAGGGGTCATCTATAGTTAAATGAATGTAACAAAAAGTTTCATTTATATTAAAAATATTACAGGAATCGACTGGAAATTACGTTTAAATATGATATAATATGACAGGAAATTTTTTATTTACACTAGGAAGAATTCTATGATACTGATTGCTACCATTTTTAGGCAATCAGTTATTTTATATTGTGACATGCCTCACAAAATATCAACTATATTAAGGAAGATCATAGGTTATGAACCAGTTCAAAACAATGCCTAAGAGTGTCAAAAAAGCCATTCGGTATATTCATCAGGATGCACCTGAGGATCACCTAGTTGAATTGAAGAAACTATTTAATTATGCAATAGATAAGCGAATCAAGGAACAGAAGAGTTCTATTCAGAATGGTATCAATTAATAAAGGAAAGTATTGGTGGGGTTGAATGAAGAAGATCTTAATCATTTCTCAAAATTTTTATCCGGAAATAGGCAGTGCCGGCAACAGGATGAAAAATATCTTCCTGCTGTTAAAAGAGCGCGGCTATGATGTGGATATTCTGACAACTGAACCTACTTACCCTACAAAAAAAATCTTCGAAAACGAAGAGTTTTGGGATGATCCCATGATTCATGAATATGAATCTTCTATTAAAAGGATCAAAATCAGCAATAGAAAATATACCAGAGGCATTTTGAATCGCTTGTTATTTTATTTGGAAATGTACTTTAAATTCATTATGGAAGTGCTGTTCAGTCGCAGGAAATATCAGGTGGTACTGGCTACCTCACCGGCCATTTTCGTTGCGATGGTTGGAGTCATTGCCAAGTGGAGGTTCAGGGCCAAATTAATATTGGACGTTCGTGATCTTTGGCCGGAATCATTGAAAGGTGTAGGGGTATTCAACTACAAACTCATACTTTCTTTCTTTAATAAGGTGGAAAAGCAGATTTACAAATCCTCTGATGAAATCATCATTAACAGCCTTGGTTTTAAAGAGCACATTGTGAATGTCCGTGAAATTAACCCTTCCAAACTATCCTTTATGCCTAACTCAGCCAGAGTAGATGAAATAAGGCCAAATGCGCCAAGTGATGAACGATTCAAGGTTATTTACGCCGGGAATATTGGATTGGCTCAAGACGGTGACTTGCTAACTAAATTAGCCAAAGAATTAGCGGAGAAAAAGATAGACTTCACGATTATTGGTTACGGGTTAAATAGGCAGGAAGTATACGAGGAAATAAAAAAAGAGAAATTATCAAATGTTCGTTTCATTTCTCCTAAAACCCGGAAGGAATGTTTAAAGATCATGTCGCAGCACCATATAGGGATTGTGACTCTGAATGAGAAATCCGTTTTCGAGACGGTTCTACCAGGAAAAGTGATAGATTATATGACGTGCGGGGTACCAATCGTTGCGTCGGTTTCAGGATATTCTAAACAGGTGATCGAGGATGAGCATGTAGGCTTTGTTGTAGAGGATAGAGACAGTGGGAAACTTGTGGGTCTTATAGAGTTTCTTCAGCAAAATAAGAAAGTCAGACATAAGATGTCTCAGAATGGAAATAAATACGTGCAGAAAAATTTCAACTGGGATGCTAACATAGACACATTGGCAAAAATAATAGATAAATCTATTTATTCTGAAAACTATAAGAGAGATAAGGTTGAAAACATATGAAAAAGAACGTATGCATGTATGTGTGGAATCATTTTACGAATGACGCCAGAGTGATGAGAGAGTGTACTGCACTTTCTGAAAATGGTTATAACGTAGATCTAATATGCATTGACGACCCAAAAGATAAGAGTATTAGCCGCTATGAAGAAATGAATCCTCATTTCCATGTGTATCGGGTAAGGAGGTATCCACTATTATTAGAGCTTTTACAAAAAGTTTACAGAATAAGCTTGAAGCATAAAATGATTGGATTACTATTATTATTAGCCTGGTTATCTTCAGCGTTCCTGGCACCATTAGTGGTTTTACCAGTAAGTGCAATCTTATTTCTATTTTGGCGAACCAAGTTAAGTGTTGTCTGGGTCCGAGGAAGCATCATTCTGAGAATGATCGCAAGAGGATGGCAAAAAAAGTACGACATTTACCACTCTAATGATCTTAATACCCTTCCTCAAGGATATATATGCGCGAAATGGCGAATTAACAATAAAAAATTAGTATATGATTCCCATGAAGTCCAGACCAGCCGAACGGGCTATGACAGCGGCGCCTATGCAAAAATGGAAGGTTTTCTGATTAATAAGATCGACACGATGATTGTGGAGAACCATACAAGGGCTAAATATAATGAAGAGTTATATGGGTTTTATCCTGGCGTGGTTTACAACTATCCCTTTAAGCAGAAAGAAAGCTTACTGGATCAGGAGAAAGTCGACCTCCATCAGATGTTAGGGTTACCCAAAGATGAAAAAATCCTGCTATATCAGGGTGGAATTCAAACAGGCAGAGGATTGGAGAACCTGGTTAAAGCAGTTCCTTTATTCAAGGAAGGCACCCTCGTTTTTATTGGGGATGGGAGAATTAAGCCTACGCTAGTAAAAATGGTTGAAGACATGAAGCTTCAGGATCGGGTGAAGTTTATTCCTAAAGTTCCTTTGAAAGAGTTACCTAAGTATACTAGAAATGCATATTTAGGCTTTCAAGTTTTAAATAATGTATGCTTTAACCACTATTCTGCGTCATCTAATAAATTGTTTGAATATATGATGAGTGGAGTACCAGTGGTTGCATGCAGCTTTCCGGAAATAAAAAAAGTAGTCGAAGAAAATCGTATTGGCATTTGCGTAGATTCACATGATTATGAAGATATTTCTAAAGCTGTAAATTACCTTTTAAAAGAGGTTGAAGTTCGAAATGAAATGAGTCAGAATAGTAAAAGTGCAAGCAAGACGTATAACTGGGATTTAGAAAAAGATAAATTCTATAACATATACAATCAATTACTTATTAGTTAACAAATAATAAAGATATCTGGAGGAATTAATAATTATGAAACTTTGTACTGTAGGGCTAGGTTATATTGGATTACCAACTTCCATTATGTTCGCTAAACATGATGTAGAAGTAGTTGGAGTAGATGTAAGTCAAAGAGTGATAGATTCATTGAATTCCGGAATGATTCACATTGAAGAACCAGGTTTACAAGAAGCCCTAAATGAAGTAATAGAAAAACAGACATTCCGTGCTTCTTTACTTCCGGAGAAAGCTGATACTTTCATAGTTGCAGTTCCAACTCCTAATCTTGAAGACCAGTACAAATCATGTGATTTAACATATGTGTTAAGTGCTGTCAGCAATATCATTCCTTATTTAGAAAAAGGAAATGTCGTGATCGTTGAATCTACAATTGGCCCAAGAAGCATGGATGACTCAGTAAAACCTTTAATCGAGGAAGCTGGATTTAAAGTAGGGGAAGATATCTTCCTGGTTCACTGTCCAGAGCGAGTATTACCTGGTCAGATCCTACACGAATTAATCCATAATAACCGAATTGTTGGAGGAATCACTCCAGCTTGTACAGAAGCAGGGGCCAAAGTATACAGTACATTCGTTCAAGGTGAGATTATTAAAACTAATGCTAAAACCGCTGAAATGTCTAAATTGATGGAAAATACATTCCGTGATGTAAATATTGCCTTGGCAAATGAATTGACAAAGGTTTGTAACGAATTAGACATTAATGCTTTAGATGTTATAGATATGGCTAATAAACACCCTCGTGTTAATCTGCACACTCCTGGACCAGGGGTAGGCGGTCATTGTTTAGCTGTTGACCCATACTTTATCGTAGCGAAAGCACCAGAACAAGCTCAAATCATTAATTTAGCGAGAAATGTCAATGTGTCGATGCCGACATACGTTGTTGACAATGTGAACAAGCTTATGGAACAAGTTAATGGTAAGATCCTTACTGTCTTTGGTCTTACTTACAAAGGTAATGTTGATGACGTTCGCGAAAGTCCTGCAATGGAGATTAAGGAAATGTTAGAATTCCAAGGTGAATATGAAGTTCGTTCATTTGATCCTCACGTAGAAGCAGATTTCGTAATAAATGATATGGAAGAAGCCGTTAATGGATCTGATCTAGTGCTCGTATTAACAGATCATAATGAATTCAAGGCTCTAGATTCTCAACAATTAAAAGGTATGAGAACAAAGAGGATTTTTGACACGAAAAATGTGGTGAAAAATACAAGTGATGATATTGAATACATCAACTTTGGTAGCTTATACGAAGCTATTAAAGCTCCTGTATTAGTATAAGATGGTTATAAAGGGACTGGAAAACTAATTTTTTTCAGTCCTTTTATTTTAATAAAGTAAGAAAGAGGTAAACAGATGTTTAAATTTACAGAACAGGTTTATAATAGCAATCTTCCTATAAAATATGTATTTGAAGAAGGTAATACGAACAAAGATCATTTGCTGGTTGTTTTTTCAGGATTTCATAATGAAACGAACTCATACCGCTACAATTATATTAAGACATTAAGAAATTTTGACTGTAACAAATTATTCATTTTAGATAACTATGGACCAAGAGGAAGTTACTATTTAGGAAATGAAATGAACTATGAGGTAGAAACTTCTGTTCAATCTTTGATTTCATATATGGCAAGAAAGTTGAATATTATTCCTTCTAATATCATTTCAGCAGGTACTTCAAAAGGTGGAAGTGCTGCTCTTTATTATGGAATGAAATATAACTATGGTCATGTTATTACGGGGGCACCTCAAACAAAAATTGCAGATTATGTTCGAAAGTTCGCTAAAGAAACAGCTGACTATATCTTGGGAATTGAACCTACTGCTTATGAGGTTTCATATATAAATAACTTAGTGTTTAAGCAAATCGATAAAGATTATCTGCCACAGATATCATTATTAACTAGCAAAAATGATATCCAGTATAAACATCACATTGTTCCCCTGGTAAATACGTTTCACGATAAAGAGAAGACCATAGATTTAACAATTGACAATACAATTATGAGTCACAATGAAATTGCCGTTTCATTTCCTGCATTTCTACTAAATAAGTTAGTCGGTATCATTCACGGCTTGAAAATAGATAACGTTTATGTGAAGAGTGAGTTTAATTTCTTAAAAATAAATGCTGATATTGAAAAAGATGATACCAGAAACCTGGAAACATCCTTAGTGATTACTGGTTCAGAAGGAAGCTACTATGAAACGCCATTTAAAGATGAACTTGATATAAAAATGAGTGACTTGAAGAATATTGGTTCAGGTAAACCGGAAGTGGTTTCTATAGACTTACACATAACCAAAGGCCATGAAGTCATAAGTAAGTATCCTTTAGAAAAAATCATCGCTGGTGGAGGCGTAGTATTCAAAGGAACTAAATTCAAAATTAATAATGGTGAAATTCAATTCGAGATAGACATTGAAGATAGTCAAGATCTTCAATTTGCTTATTATATTAGGAAAGATAACAAGGTAATTGACCGCATCAAATATAATTCATCAAAGAAATTCAACTATCTTATTAATGATACTGGTAAATATCAAATCCATTATTTCATTTCAGCCAATGGGGAAAAACTCAGCAACAGAACGGAAGAGATTGAGGTTGATAGAGTAAATACTACGTTAGTAGGAGTGTAATATGGTGGATAAACTACTAAAGGATGAAAGTGAAATTAAAAAAATGAAAAACTCAACATATGAAAATAAGCAACTATTTTTAGAAAAACAACAACTTGAAGAAGAATTAAGACTTGAAAGAGATAGATTTACTACACTTCAACAGCAACAAACCTTGCAAATGGCTGACATTACAAAACAACTGTATGAAAATAGCCAGCTCATCTTGCAATTACGTAAAGATTTACGGAAAGACAAAGGAAAGAGCAAGGATTCCAATCGAACTATAGAGTTAGAAAAAGAATTGAAGATGGTTAGAAAGAACTTAGAACAAGCCAACGCAGCCATTACGAAAGAAAAGAAAGAAAAATTAGAAGTAATGGAGACGCTGAAAGAAAGCTATGAAAAAGAGGAAAGAATTTTAAGATCGTACTCCAAATTATTATCTAAGTATGAATCCCTGAAATCCTCTAAACTTGGTAAGCTTACACTTTCTTACTGGAAAGTAATGAAAAGGTTAAGAAGGGGGTAACAGGATGGATCAACTAAGTATTCAAAAACGATTGCAATCAATTAAAAAACTGAAGACAAAACTTCAAAAAGAAATAGATAGAGAAAAAGAACAAATTGAAACCATCATTAGAAATGATAAAACAGTTATACATTCCAGTGCCAAAACCAATAATGATATTCCGGAGTTAACCCAACAAGAGATTGATAGCTATCTGGAAAAAAGAAATAAATTAGCGGATCTTCATTTCTTGGAAAATGCGTTATCCTCGATAAATCAAATTCCGGATAGTAATGGTTCAAAGTTCTATAAGAAAAAAACTGTGAAGATAGGAATCATTGCGGACGAATTCTTATACCAATCCTTCAAGGGGATAGCAGAATTTGTTTATATAACCCAAAAGAATTACAAGGAGTATGCTGGGAAACTTGACGTATTCTTTATTGCTACTACCTGGCGTGGATTAAACAAAGAGTGGAGAGGGTTAGGGAACCCTCAGTCTAAACGCAGGGACGAGTTAACTGAAATTATTAATCTCTATAAAGAAAACGACACTAAAGTAGTGTTCTTTTCCAAAGAAGATCCGGTAAACTATGATCTTTTTGTCGGTATTGCCAAGCATTGTGATTATATTTTCACAACTGCAAGGGAAAAAGTGGAGGACTATAAAAAGGATTGTAATAACGAAAATGTAGATGTCTTATCCTTTGGAATTAATCCACTCTATCATAACCCTATCGGTATGAGGAAATTCAAGAAACGGAATGAAGTATTTTTCGCAGGATCCTGGTATCAAAAGTACCCTCATCGTCAAGAAGATACAAAGATGATATTTAATGGAATTGAGAAATCCAATAAGGGTTTAAAAATAATAGACAGAAATTATTCTTTAAACCATCCAAATTATTTTTTTCCTGAAGAATATCTTGAAAGCGTATCTCCAGAGGTCCCGCATGAACATTTGCAAAAGTTACACAAATTATATGATTGGTCCCTGAATTTCAACTCTGTAAAGTACAGCGAAACGATGTTTGCCAATAGAATATATGAACTTCAAGCAATAGGAAACATTATTATTTCCAATTATAGTTTAGCTATTAATAATAAGTTTCCAAATGTATTCATTGTGAATAGTGAAAACGAAGTCAAAGACATCCTGCATGGGTTTACAGAAGAAGAAATCTATAAACATCAAATGTATGGCCTAAGACAGGTAATGAATAAAGATACTACGTTTGACAGAATCAGTTTTGTCTTAGATAAGCTTCAAATTAAAGAGAAACCTTTAAACAGAAGTGTTGCAGTAGTGGTATCAGAGATCACTGATCAAGTGGAGAAATCATTTAATGCGCAAACGTATGAAAATAAGTCGTTGGTTCTGGAAAAGGACCTTACAGTTCAAATGCTTGGTGAATATGATATGGTAGCGTTCTTCTCCAGTGAGAATGTTTACTATGAATATTATTTGGATGATATGGTAAATGGCTTTAAGTTTACTGATTCAGATTATATAACGAAAGACGCGTACTTAAATGGTAATGAATTAGTACCAGGTGTTGAACATGATTATGTGGATAAAATGCCTGATAAGTATCGAACAGTATTCTGGTCCAGCTCTTTCTCAGTTGATGATTTGGTAAGCTTTGAAGGAGAAGTAGTGCTCCCAAATGGTTACAGTATAGATCGTTTTGAGTTTAACAAGAATGAAGTGAAACAAACGGTTCAAACTGAAAACTATAAGCTTTCTGTCATTGTACCAATTTATAACAATGGTAAGTATTTATTGAATAAATGTTTCAATAGTTTAAGAAGAAGCAGTGTGTTCCATGATATGGAGATCATTCTTGTAGATGATGGATCATCAGATAGAGAAACGTTAATCAATATAAAAAGACTAGAGCGTGATTACCCTAATGTAAAAAGTTTCTCTTATACGGATGGTGGCAGTGGAAGTGCATCCAGACCTAGAAATAAAGGAATAGACCTTGCTTCTGCTCCGTATGTTACCTATCTTGATCCAGACAACGAAGCGATTAACGACGGGTATGCAAAGTTATTAGAAATTATTACTTCTGATAAGAAGCTGGATATGGTAGTAGGGAATATTATCAAGATAGACAATACCAAGTCTATTAAATTTAATTACTATAATACGGTCTTAAAATACAACAAAGATGGCATTATTAAAGACGCGAAGGAGTTCTTGAAAAAAGTAAATTTAAGAGCCCAAAGCATTCAAGCATTAGTCGTTAAGAAAAACATCATTGCAGATAATAAGCTTACAATGGTAGAGCGGGCTGGTGGTCAAGACACACTATTTTTCCACGAGCTATTAATCCATGCGCGTAAAACCAAAGTAATAGATCTTGATATTCATATTTACTATGCAGCGGTAGAGGGTTCTGTAACCAATACAATCACGAAAAGATTCTTTAATAAATTCCATATATTAGAAAAAGAACGATTGCCTTTCCTTCTTGAAAATGGCCTGATGGATGTTTATATGGATAAACGTTTTGATTTCTATTTCACGAATTGGTATATGAAACGCTTAGTGAATATCCAAGAAGATCAATTAGAGGAGTCAATGCATACACTCCATGAGATCTACTCACTTTACAAAGACTATATTAAGAATGAAAGTGAGCTTCTTAAACGATTTGATCAACTATATAGAAACAAAAAGTATAAGGAAATAGTAGATGAAGTGAAACTGAAACTTAAGTAACGACTTACGGGGGTCAATTATTTATGCTTAAAGATATTCACAAAGTAGATAGTACTATTGAAGAAATAAAAGAGCTCACTTTTCCAAGCGATCAACCATTTCTTTTAACCGTTACCTTGGATGATGTAAAATACGAATTCTATATTAATCTAAAGAAGGAATCAGATAGATTAATAGTATTGGGATCAGGGGCTTATAACTCGGCTAAAATGTCACCGCCGGTTTTTCAAAGATTCTCCTGGGCTGAAGACATTCATGCTTCAACCATTTACTATAACGATCCTACCCTATATTTAGGCAAAATAAATCTGGGGTGGGGACAAGGTACAGAGGACAGATTTTATTTGGAAGAGTTAGCAGATATATTAGATAAAATTTTTATCCGTCTTAGCGCAGACAGGGACAAGGTAACTTTCTATGGGAGTTCTGCCGGCGGATTCATGTCTATGTATTTGGCGGGCTTGTTGAAAGGAACGAGTGCGGTTGTTAATAATCCGCAAACGATTGTTAACAATTATTATGAAGGTCATGTTAACCGTATGTACGAGTGTGCGTACCCTAATCAAAGTGAAGAGGACATTTTAAAGCAGTTTACACAAAGACTAAATATAACAGAGTTTTTTAAAACAATAAAATATATTCCTTCTGTATACTATTTGCAGAATCTTGGCTGTAATCATGATGTGAAAAATCATCTTACTCCTTTTGTTGAAAGTATTAAAACTATAAATGAATCCTTTGGCTTTACTAATATAAAATTTGATTATTACTTTAATAAGGAACAAGGCCACGATCCATTAGACCAAGAACAAACTCTTAAATTTCTAAATGGAAATGATTTGTTCAGTCCAAGCTATAGTCGCCAATTTGAGGAAGGTGAAAATATGCAAGATAACGTGAAACTTTTAGACCTTGATACATCACAGATAATTAAGATTTCTGAAGTGAAGAAAGATACAGAGCAAGTAGCGGATAAAATTTATAACAACCATTTCTTCTTTTTTAATAGCTTAGATACAATAAACTTTGAAGAAGGTATCGATTGGAACTACAAACATTATAAAAATAGTTCAACTTACCAACTATACCTTCATTCTTTAAACGTCGTGAGTTTCTTGTTAAATGCTTATGAAAAAACGAAAGATAAAAAATACTTTGTGAAAAGCAAGGAGATAATTGACTCTTGGATGGAGTTCGAATGTACTTCACCAAAAAATGATATGATTTGGTATGATCATCCTTCAGCCTATCGTGCACAAAATCTCGTGTATTTTTTGGTGATTGCAAAGAAAATTTCCTATGACATTTCCGGAAAAGAAAAAGAGTATATTTCCATGGTAGAGAAACACGCTAATTACTTGTATTCTGATAAGGATTATAGAAAAAATAATCACGGTATCATGATGGATAGGTCACTAATCATGTTAGGAAGGGTTTTAAAACATCCAAAAGCTGATAGTTGGGTAGAAAAAGGTATCTGGAGACTGAAAGATACCTTCTATACCAGCTATAGTTCTAAAGGTGTACATTTAGAAAATTCTCCTGAATATCATAGAATTGTTAGAAATCTTTACTTATCGACAGAGAAATTCTTAAACAAAAATGATTTAACTCTAGGTGAGGATTTGCTGAATTTATTAACGTTATCTGACAGATACTTTAACTATTTGGTCAAACCTAATGGTGTATTGCCTAAAATAGGTGACACAGGAAAGATTAATATTGGTACAGATAATAAAAGATATGTTAGCTTTTTCGATCAAACATCAGGTACATCTATTTTACAAACAAAAAATGATTTGAAGCCTGAAAATTCTACCTGGATGTCATTTGTATGTGGATATGGAACGACCACCCATAAGCACTATGATGACTTATCAATGAACTTATTCTTTAACGGGCAGGATATATTAGTTGATTCAGGGAAGTACAGCTACGGAAAATCCAAGATAAGAAGCTATGTAATCTCTCCAAGGGCACATTCTACATTAATAATAAATGATGATAAACAAAGAAGTAGATATACATTTGATAAGAAAAGTGATGATTATAAAAATATTTACACTACTTCATTTTCCACAAGTGCAAGTATGGACTTTGTTAAAGGTATTAATAATGGATATGAAGATGTTTCACTAGAGAGGTCTATTCTTTTCCTGAAACCGGATATAGTAGTCATCGTTGATTTAATAAATGCTGAAACAAAACAGAAGGTTTCTCAATTATTCAACCTGGCGCCTCACATTGAAGTACACTCTATGGATAAAAAGAAAGCTGTTCTACAATCACATGGAGATTTAATAGAATTTGAACAAATGAATGAAATTGATAGCTCTAATCTAATTAAAGGGGACGTCAATCAGCCTATAGCAGTAGTAGCAGATACATTTGGTGAGGTTTACGAAACAAATCAATTGGAATTTAATAAAGAAGTTGAAAAAGATTATTATTTAACTGTCGTTAAGTTGGGGGAAAGTGCTATATCACGTTTTGTTCAAGCTTCTTTTGAAATGAAGACAGGTAAACTTACTGTTAAAACTACAGACGATGATATCCATACGTACATCTAATTGTTAATAAGTACTGTCTTGACTCAGTTAAAATAAACAAAAAGGAAGCATGACTGTATGACTTTAGTATTTCAGATTTTGAAGGAGCAGGTTTCCAACTTGCACCTAATATTTCGCCTTGCAAGTTTTGAAGTGAAAAGTAAATATCAATTGCATTACTTAGGAGT
Organism: Bacillus sp. es.034; assembly: GCF_002563655.1. GTDB lineage: Bacteria > Bacillota > Bacilli > Bacillales > Bacillaceae_B > Rossellomorea. The sequence continues at coordinate 1,086,507 of NZ_PDIY01000001.1, forward strand.
TCTATGGCAGTTTATACAACCTCTTATTCAGATATTAATTTATTGGTTTGTTTTTGGGATTGGTATTCGAGGTGGAAGTCCAGTAGGTGAGGTTCCGTACTTTATATGGTTAATAACAGGTTTGATTCCATGGTTATACATTAATCCAACCGTAATTCAAGGATCAAACAGTGTTTATTCTAAAATAAATCTTGTCTCAAAAATGAAATTTCCAGTAAGTGTATTGCCAACCATTACAATAATAGGGAATGGATTTAATTTCATTATTTTGTTAGGGGTATTGATGGTAATTTTATTCCTGAATGGAATTTTTTCCGGGCTTTACTTAATTCAATTACCATATTATCTACTATGTCTCTTTGTCCTTCTATTTTCTCTTACGTTATTATTTTCAACTTTATCAACAATTGTGAGAGATTTTCAGGTGTTGCTGCAATCTACCATGAGAATGATGTTATATTTAACACCTATTCTTTGGGAGACAGGAGATTTACCTAAACTTCTTGAAACCATTTTAAAGCTAAATCCTTTCTATTATATTATTCAAGGGTTTCGTGATGTGTTTTTAGGACATGGTTGGTTCTTTAATGATATGACTTATACTATTTATTTTTGGTTCTCTATATTACTAATCATACTAGTTGGGTCTAAACTTCATACTAAATTTAAAAATAAATTTGTAGATTATTTATAATGTTGGAGGCTTATCAATATATGAAGCCAAAAGTAACACTAAAAAATGTATCAAAAAAATATACACTTTATAGAAAAAAATCGGATAAATTACTGGACGTTTTTTCTGTAAACAAAAGAAGCAAAAACTTTTTCGCATTAAAGAATGTATCCCTAGAAGTTTTTGAGGGTGAAACAATAGGGGTAGTTGGTATAAATGGTTCTGGGAAATCAACCTTATCTAGTATACTTGCTCAAATTATTCCACCTTCTTCCGGAGAGATCATTATTGATGGAGAACCATCCTTAATTGCCATCTCTGCAGGTTTAAATAACAACTTATCTGGGTTAGAAAATATTGAACTAAAATGTTTGATGCTAGGCTTGAGTAAAGAGGAAATAAAATCATTAAAACCTGAAATAATAGAGTTTGCGGACATTGGTGATTTCATTGGACAACCAGTAAAAAATTATTCCAGTGGTATGAAATCAAGGTTGGGTTTTGCTATTTCTGTTTATACCCAACCTGATTTACTGATTGTGGACGAAGCCTTATCGGTTGGAGATCAAACTTTTTATGATAAGTGTTTAGTGAAAATAAATGAATTTAAAGAACAAGGTAAAACCATTTTCTTTATAAGCCACTCTATTTCCCAAATAAGCAAAATGGCGGATCGTGTGATGTGGCTGCATTTTGGAGAGTTAAAGAAATTTGGTGAAGCCAAAGAAGTAATTAAGGAATATCAAGAATTTATAAAATGGTTTAATCAAAAAAGCAAATTAGAAAAAAATGAATACAAAAAGCAAATGCTGACTTCTCAATCTCAAAATATTAATAAAACAGATTTGGGGAGCAGAAGCAATAAGTATGAGAAAAAACCAAATAAGTTTTCCAATGCGTTATTCTATCTGCAACTATTTATAGTTTTATTTGGGCTTTTCGTTTCAGGCACTACGTTATTCTTCGATGCTCCATTGAAGAAGTTAAATAGTTATATTTCGTTTCCTTTCGCATCAGAATTATCGTCAGATCATGACAAAGAGAAAAAAGATCCAGAAACTTCATCACAGGAGATTAACCGTAAAGGTTATATTCAAGTAGAAAATGGAGTTTTATATGAAGATGAAAAACTAGAAGTTAAAAAAGAAGAATTGCCTTTCTCAACAGAAGTGTTAGTAAAAGAATTAATTGATAAAGAGTACTATAGAGTCTTATACCAAGGTGAAAATTACTTTGTAAAAGCTGATACGTTGACTACTGAAGTGAATAAGAAAGATGTTTCATCTCTTTCTTTTGAAGAGCAGCTATACATTTTTAATGAACCCGTTGTTAGCTCATATTCCTACTTTACGGCTTTCTTTGACTCTTCTTATGACGAAATAACCAGTTCTTTAAAAGGGTTAACGGATGAAAAAGAAAACCAAAAAGGAGAACGTTACTTATTGTATGGTTATGATAATGTGACGTATAGACTGAACAGTGATGATAACTCCGATGCAATTATTTTTAGTGGGCTGAATTTTAATCAAGAACTCATAGATCTTTTGGAACAGAAAGCAAAACTAATATCTAAGAATGAAGAATTATATCTTGTAGAAACTGAACAATATAATTGGATTTATAATCTGGAAAATAATGAACTAATGTTAGAAAAAAAGAAATCTACTGAAGAAGGTGACCAAATTGACTAACACAATTAAAGTAATGACAATCTTTGGTACTAGACCGGAAGCCATCAAAATGGCCCCACTCGTTCTTGAACTAGAGAAACACCCAGAAAAATTTGAGTCAATTGTGACAGTTACTGCACAACATCGCCAAATGCTGGATCAAGTCTTAGAAATATTTAATGTTACGCCTGACCATGATTTAAATATCATGAAAGACCGACAAACACTTACAGGTGTAACAACTCGTGCACTGGAAGGCTTGGATAAGGTAATGAAAGAAGTAAAGCCTGATATCGTTTTGGTTCATGGTGATACGACTACAACCTTTGTCGCGAGTATGGCAGCATTTTATAACCAGATTGCTGTTGGACATGTTGAAGCTGGTTTACGTACATGGGACAAATATTCTCCTTTCCCTGAAGAAATGAACCGCCAGTTAACGGGTGTCATTGCCGACCTTCACTTCTCGCCAACGGATAAGTCTGCACAGAATCTATTAAATGAAGGAAAAAAAGAAGAGGCGATCTTTATTACTGGGAACACAGCGATTGATGCCTTGAAAACGACAGTTCAAGAAGAGTACTCTCATGAAATCTTAGAAAAGATTGGTGATGATCGACTGATTCTACTTACAGCTCATCGACGCGAGAATCTTGGCGAGCCAATGAGAAATATGTTTAGAGCGATCAAACGTATTGTCGAAGAGCATGATGATGTTCAAGTTGTTTATCCGGTGCACCTTAATCCAGCTGTTCGCGAAGCTGCAGATGAGATCCTGGGAAATGATCCGCGTATCCAACTTATTGAGCCGTTGGATGTTATTGACTTCCATAACTTCGCTTCAAGAGCCCACCTGATTTTGACTGACTCAGGCGGGGTTCAGGAAGAAGCACCTTCATTGGGCGTACCTGTACTCGTATTACGTGATACTACCGAAAGGCCAGAAGGAATCGAAGCAGGTACATTAAAATTGGCTGGAGTGGAAGAAGAGAATATCTACAATCTTGCTAAACAATTGCTGACGGATAATTCTCATTATGAGAGTATGGCGAAAGCAACAAATCCATATGGTGACGGACAAGCATCAAGACGAATTGTTGAAGCCATTAACTACTACTTTAATAGTGAACATACTGCTCGCCCAGAACCTTACAAATCATAAAAAAAGGGAGTTGACTTAATATGTCAACTCTTTTTTGAAGTATAAATAACAAAATATTAAGAAAAAGGTGAAGGTAAATGCATATTCTAATTCCTGTCTATTTTAATGCGCCTGCTGGAGGATTACATGAAAATGTCTTTTCTACCGCTAAAGAATGTATTAAAAATGATTATCAAGTGACCGTTTTGTGTAAGGAAGGTATTTTTACTAATAAATTATTAAAAAATGGTATTAATGTAATTAATACAACATTCGAAGCTTCAGATTTACCAAGTACTTTTAAGGAAATTGTCCAACTTCACTCACATCAAAAAATAGACGTTATACATACACACCCTTTTCATTCAAGGAAGATAGCTCAGTTAATATCCAAAGTATTAGGAATTCCCATCTTTTTAACAATGCATGGGAAATATTATGATCAAATAGGAAAAAATATAGAAGATATTGATCTTGTTTTTACGGTTTCAGAAGGAATTAAAGAACATCTTTTGCAGTATTTAGATCAAGCAAAAAAGAATCACTACCGCCATAAATTTTTTGTGGTTCCCAATGGTGTGGACAGAAAATTATTTAATTGTAATCATGATGACAGACCGAAGATCGAGAAACAAAGTGATGTAGTTAATATTTCTTTAGTGACAAGACTTGATAAAGACAAAGAATTTATAATTAACATTTTTTATAAAGCACTAGAGTTCACTAGTAGATCCACAACTGAAAAGGTTAAATGGACAATTGTTGGGGATGGAACATTGAAAGATGAAATTGCTAAAAAATGTAATGTCATAACAGAAGGAAAATTGGAAGTTGAATTTGTAGGGTGGAAAGAAAACGAAGCATTGCGAGATGAGTATATAAATAGTGATATTATTCTTGCTCCTGGAAGATGCGCTTTAGAAGGGATGAGTTGTGGAAAACCCGTAATTGCTCTTGGAAGTAAAGGTTATATTGGGCTCATTGATTATAATAACTGGATGCAAGGTGTGTATACTAACTTTGGTGGAGTAGGTAATAAAGCGGAAGATTATATTGAGGGGTCCGTAGGGAAAGACCTAAGTAAACTACTGAATAATAAAGTTTATAGAGAAGAGGTTGGGGACTTTAGTGAAAGTTTAGTAAATCAATTTTTTGACGAGGAAAAGATCAATCATAATTTGTTGGGTTACTATAAAATGTATTCAATGAAAAATCAGCAGGAACATAGCCTTGACATCGAAAAGGCTGAATCTGAATTGGAGAAAATATTATTATCTAGTGAAATTAAGGAGATATCTATTAATAAGAATACCGAAAGGGAATATGACTTTACCATCGATGATACAATGGGAAATTTACAGTATGCATGGTATATCTACGAATATGGCGTAGAGAATAGATTGATAGATAGAACACCTTTTGGAAACTCGAATCACTTTAATTATTACTTTTCACACAAAGGGAAATTCAAAGCAAAATGTATTGTAAAAACTCCTAACGCAAAAATTTCTCTATTTAGTAAAGAAGTTATTATAGAATAGTAGCTATTTCGTTTAAGTTAATTTTTACAATTGAATTTCATTCCGATTACTAATGATAAGTTGCTTTATAATTTTAATAAAAGATAAGGGAGTATAGAAAGTAACACCTTATAAAGCTTTCACAGTTTTAGACTATTTAACCCATATTGATTATTTATAACGCTACCCTAATTCTATGTAAATAGAATTAGGGAGAAATTTTTACAAAATAGATAAAGGAGCCAACCTTGAATAGAAAATTCTTTCCCCTACCTATGCCAACGACTCTCCCCATACCTCCCAGCCTCCACAAAATAAGGCTTCACAGAAGTATACCCAATCGAATACAACCCTTCCTCAGGCTTCCAAATCCGATAAGCTGCCAAACTCTTTTTGTAATTGTCTTTAAGACTATCTGGCACAGGATAAGCATCATCATATTCCATATTCTCAAATTCCTGCACAGGCAGATAAAAGAGTGCAGATGAAATGGTCCCATCATCAGCAAGTTCCTTTAAAGCAGCTCCCGAAGCGGCATGATCCCGGTGGGCGTCGTTATAGGATAGGGCATGGTGGCGGGCATCGGGGTAGCGTTTGTTCATTTCCTTCATGATTTTCATGACGTCCTCTTTTTCGATATCTCCGTCGGGAAGGTCATAGATGTAGACGTTCTCTGAATTAACTCCCAGTTCTTCGACGGACTTTTTGAATTCTTTTACCCGTGAGTTGCCGAACTCTTCTTTCGAGATGGCGGGGAGGTCTTTGTCTTTTAATTTTTCGTTGACCTTTTTAATCGATTGACTGGCTTCCCCATGTGAAAGGAGGACGACGGCGACTTCATTTCCTTTATCGATCTGACGCAGGATGGACGGACCCAGACTGAGGGTTTCGTCGTCTGCGTGAGGTGAGTAGAAGACGGAAGTTTCAGGTTCTTTTTCGAAAAGAGAGCATGCCCCTAATATGGTTGTTAGTAGTAATATAAGAGAAACATAGACAATGCGCATGATGACCTCCAGGGTGTGAAAATAGTTAAATCTTTACTAATTGATTCTATCAAAGTTTTTTGTGCTGGTGTATACTTTCATAGTAGGAAAGTATAGAACGTGAAGTGAAAGGATCGAAGTATGGAACAAGTTCAACCATTAGAAGAACCCATTCAAGTGAAAAAGAAAAAAAGAGTCTATTCCCTTGATATGCTCAGGGGGATCATTGTAGCGTTATCCGTGTTTTTGAGTACGATTCCTTATGGAAAGATTGATTATCCTTTCTTCCGGCATGCGGAATGGTACGGGGTCACACTGATTGATATCATTCTGCCTACTTTTATCACCATCTTTGGGGTGAGTATGGCCATTGCCTACCAACGCGGCGTTAAATGGGAGAAGATACTGAAGCGGACGGTTCGTCTCATTGTTTATGGGACCATTTTTACGATTATAGTGGAGTGGACGCTGGATTTCCCTACTCTGCGGTTGACCGGTGTGCTACAGATGTTCGCCATTCTTGGAATCGTGACGGTGCTGATCACGAAGTTTGTGCAATCTCCTTGGAAGCTGATGCTGATTGCCTTATTGGTATCCTCTTTATATGGGGGACTGATCCTTCATTCAGGACAATCGTGTGAAGGTGGATTGCCTCAGCCTGATTGCAATCCCTCCCATATGATCGACAGTGCTGTTTTCGGGGAAGCGCATTTGTATCATGAAGGGGAACCCGGCTATGATCCGGAAGGCCTGGTCACGAGTTTGTCGGCATTATCAAATGTTCTTTTTGGATATGCATTTGGACGCTTGATCCTCACACGTAAAAAAACCGGCGCATGGCGTGAGCTGTTGGGGATTGGTATTGTATTGATTGCCCTTTCCCTTGTATGGGATCACTTCCTTCCCTATAACAAACGGCTCTGGACGCCGGCGTTTGCTTTATTAGCGGCAGGCTTTGCATCCAGTATGCTTTCGGTTTTATATCTCTTGTTTGATAAGAGGAAAGTGGACGCGAAAGAAACGGCATTGAAGCCCGTGGTATGGTTTTTGGAAGCATATGGACGCAATAGCTTCTTAATCTATTTCGGCAAGTTCATGCTTGGATCCGTGTTGATCCATCTTTCAGTCATGGACGATGGCATTGAGAAATCATGGTCGAGGGTGATCAATGAGTGGATGGGCACCTTTGCCCCTCATCCTCAACTGGCATACGGTCTGCTTAATCTGTTATTCTGGACGATCGTTGCCTTTATCTGTCACAGGAAGAAATGGTATTTGAAGGTGTAGAAAGAAGAAGGTCCGTCCCTCTCACAAGAGGGACGGACCTTCTTTAGTTTTGTTGACTAAGGGTCTTTTCGAAGAGGAGGCTGGCATAGGTTCTTGAATATTTTAAGATGGTTTCTCCCACTTCCTCAGATGGAAAAGTAAATAAAGGCTCAAATAATGCCCGGTTGCTTTCTGTACCGAATGCGTCGATGAACCTATACGTCAATCGAAGTTCGACTAGTGTCGTGGTAAAATAAATTTCAAGCTGGGTCACGGCATCATTTGGAAAGTCTTCTTTTTCAAGCTGCTCCTTATAAAGGGAAAGAAGTGTATCCATCTCTTTTTCAATCCTAGCTTGGGCACGGTTCATCAGCTTCGAAACGCCTTCTAAATCAGGGTATTTCGAGTTTGATAGAAGAGGGTGGAGGATCCCATGAAGCGCTTTGGTTGACTCACCATGAAGAACAATACCTCTTATCAGGTTTTGTCTGTATTCCTCTTCTGTAGGTGATTGTTTCATCGTCTGGAGTAAACGGTTATTTACTTCTTCACGAAGTTCGTCTTGATCAAGATGGATTAATAGTTTATAAATGGTTGCGACGGATTGTGTAAGAGATTCCATATGTCGTATGCCTTCTTTCATATGTATGATCATTATCTGTTACTATTTTACCATTAAAATACAGAAAATTCTATTAATTATTTTGGATAAAAAAATGCGTTCTGATGAAGAACGCAAAAAATAGATTAGTTGTTATTATTTTCGAGCAATGCCCATATTTCTTCTTCCGTTTTCGGTGAAATCGCGTTCTCTCCTCCGAGAATCGTTACATCATAGCTGAAATCAGTCATCAGGCTTCGGATTGCAGGATGCAATCGATCAGTCGGTGTTAACAATAGAGGCAATCCGTTATGGGCGGCAAGGGCAGAACCTGTTAAGGCATCGGCAAATTGAGTTCCGGTAGCAATGAAGATGGCGCCGGTATTCACATTGAACTCTTTTATAATGCGGGCATTTGTTTCATAACGGTTTGCGCCGGCTATTCTCTCAGGTTGTTTCAATTTCGACAGTGCTGCTTCATCGATGACACCTGTACCTCCGATGACATAGGTATGCTCATATTGTTTTGCGCGGTTCAGACTGGGAGCTGGAACGGTGCTTTTCCCCGATAAAAGAATCGGATAGCCTTTTTGTGCGGCTATGGAAGCAATCGAAAGAGCATCAGGATAATTTTTCCCATTCACGACGACGGCGGCTTCATGGTTGGGTATCAGCTTGGAAATGGCCGCGGCTGTTTCATAACGGTCTTGCCCCCCGATGCGGGTAACCGAAACGCCCAGATCTTTTATTTCCTCTACTACCTGGTCGGATATGACGCCGGTCCCTCCAAGAACAGTGACCTTCTTTACACCCAATTCCACGATTGCTTTCTCAGCTGCCGGGTGCAGGGAGTTTTTGTAGGTTAATAGAATCGGAGCATCCTTTTCATATGCAAGTGGGGCACCTGCCAGGGCATCAGGGAAGTTGGTCCCCGTGGCTAGAATCATCTCTTCACTTCCGGATTCCCAGCCTTTTAAAGCGGACTGAAGAGCCGTTTCATATCTTTCTTTGCCGGAAATTCTTTCAATATGGGGCTCTATGTAATACTGGCAGGTCATTAGTACATATTCTTTCCCTATGCCTAGATCACTTTTATTCTTTACAGAGATGTAGTAGGTGCCGGGTTCCGAAGGGTAAAGTGCCCAAAATCCATCTTCTTCGTTAACGAAGCCCTTAAAGGGATCCATTCTCTTTTTGTCTTCGTCGTATAACGTGATATCCAGTGGGATATTGGTTGTTTCCTTCCAGAACCATCCGAATAAATTCAAGGGGGCGTCAGAATCAAGAACAACTTTATACCAGTCTACATCATCTTTTAATAGCGTACCATTTACAACGGTAGGGTGAAGAAGATCACCGGTTGTAATATCATTCGCAGTTTCCAACGTATTATTAGGTTCCGCTTCGGGTACTGCTTCTTCTTCTTCCTCGCCTTGATTCCCTAAAAGCTCCATTTTTTGTTTGAGCACCGGGGAGGGTGTTTGGGCTGAAACAGGTCCGTTTAATACAGAGGAGGCGAGTAATAAGGCCCCTATAATGGGAATTAAATATTTTTTCATTTTTTTCTCCTTTATGACTTAGGCTTATACATTATATGTATAGGTTTATTTTACCATAGAGCATATTGTCTTATAAGAAGAAATGAAAAAGCGCTCCTGTTAAAGAGCGCTTGCTGATGCATTATTCGTTTCCAACAATAATAGACCAAATCTCATCTTCCACTTTAGAGGAGACTGCGTTAGGTCCACCAAGGATAGTTGCCATATAAGTCGAATCCATCATTAAATCCCTGATCTCAGGATGAAGTTCATTTGGAGTCGTTAGTAATAGTGGCTCTCCCCAGTTAGCGGCCAGGACAGATCCAGTCAGGGCGTCGGCGAACTGAGTGCCAGTTGCTACGAAAACATACTGAGTGGACATATCGAACTCGTGAATGATGTTCGCATTGGTTTCGTAACGATTTGAACCTGCGATCCTCGTCGGCATGTTTAACTTCTTCAGGACAGTATTGCTTACCACTCCTGTACCGCCGATGACATAGTTGGTCTCATATGTCTTGGCTTGAGTCAGGCTGGAAGCAGGGATGCTGTCTTTATCGGATAGTAGAATCGGATAACCATATTGTGCTGCGATCGATGCAATCGACAGGGCATCCGGATAATTCTTTCCGCTCACCACCACGGCAGCGTCAGTGTGTGGAAGCTTCTTTGCAATGGCTACGGCCGTATCATACCGGTCTTTGCCGCTGATACGGGTAACAGTGACGTCAAGTGCTTTCAGTTCTTTCACAACATGATCAGAAATGACCCCGGGTCCCCCAAGGATTGTCACTTTCCCCACTTCCAGATTTTTGATGGCTTTTTTAACTGTTGGATGAAGGGTGTTTTTTCCCGTTAATAGAATGGGAGCGTCCCTGTGATAGGCAAGTGGTGCTCCTGCCAGGGCATCCGGGAAGTTGGTGCCAGTCGCCAGGATGATTTCATCTGCATAATCAAATCCTTGATAGGCGATTTCAAGAGCCGTTTCATACCGGTCCGCTCCATACAGTCGGTCTACACCCATTTCCATGAGTGCCTGAGTCGCAATAAATGCGTATTCTTCTCCGTTAGCAAGGTTATGTCGATCCCGAACAGATATATAATAGGTACCTGGAGTGACAGAGTAGGAGGACATGGAACCGATCGTCACATCTGCACTCGCTTCTTCAGGTGCAATCTTATTTTTATTCTCATCGTATAAAGTAATGTCTAATAGAATGCTTGGGTCTTCAGCCCAGCCGCCACCATATATTTCAAGGGGATCATCTGTCTCGACCTGGATTTTATACATATCCACATCATCTTTCGAGAACGTCCCTGTTACGATATCCACTAAATAAATGTCATTGGCTCCGGTAAAGCTGTCATTCGGCTCTTCTTCTGTGAAAAAGCCTTCCCCATCATAAGCTAACAGGTCCATCTTTTCTTTTATTGGACCTTCAGCTGAAACCGGTGATACAAGGAAACTGGAAGCTAGTAAAACTGAACTGATAGAAGCAAATAAACCTTTTCTCATCTTTCTTTCCCCCGATTATTTTTTCTGTATGATTTTGTGAATACTGTTCAATAATATTGAACGGAAAATGATGTAGAATTGGCACTCCCATACCAACGGATTCTCACATCTAGAATAGTATAATCGCGTTTTCGAATTTTTTCTAGATGGTTTGAAATAAATATTTTTCGCGTTTTTTTGACAGAAACGAAGATGATTATAATGGTAGTGAACCGGGTATAATTTAAGGGTTGTTTACATTTCGATGACTGAATAGAAACCCAATGTGTTTTTTGCTATACTTACAGAAGTGAATGAAGATAATCTCTCCATATTGAAAGGGGAACAACATACATGAGCAAGATCCTTGTCACAGGGGGAGCCGGATTTATAGGCTCACATATAGTAGAAGAATTACTAAATAATAACGAGCAAGTAGTCGTGATAGATAATTTCTCCATGGGTTCATTGGATAATCTGCCAAAGAGTGATCAATTGACGGTTGTCGAAGGGGATATTTCAGTAAGGGAAACGATATCGGATTTATTTCAGCAGCATCAATTCAAGAAAATATTCCACTTGGGTGCGATTGCAAGTGTGGCTGCCTCGGTTGAAGACCCGCTCCATACTCATCAGACGAATTTGGAAGCGACTTTATACTTATTAGAAGAAGCCCGGAAGCAAGGTGGTTTGGAACGCTTCGTATTTGCTTCATCTGCCGCCGTATATGGAGATGAACCGACACTTCCAAAGAAAGAGACGTCAACGATCCGACCACTCACCCCATATGCCATTGATAAATTTGCTTCAGAGCAGTACGTGCTGGCATTTAGCCGGTTATACGATATTCCGACTGCAGCCGTCCGTTTCTTTAATGTTTTTGGAAACAGACAAAATCCATCTTCGCCATATTCAGGAGTCGTATCGATCCTGACAGATAAATTTAAACAGCTGGTGAAAAAGGAAGAGACATCCTTTACTCTCTTTGGTGATGGAGAACAAACGAGGGATTTCATCTATGTAAAAGATGTCGTTCAAGCCGTCTTTCTTGTTTCCGAAACTCCTGATGCCATAGGGAAGGTTTTCAATGTTGGAACGGGTGGATCGACAAGCCTGAACGACCTGATTGGCTTATACGAAGAAATTACGGAAACAACATTACCAATCGAGAAAAAGGAAGAACGTTCCGGGGATATTAAAGAATCATACTCTGATATCTCAGAACTGAAATCCCTTGGATTCGAACCGAAGTTCACGATGAGAGAGGGACTTTTGGAATATTGGAACAAGGAAAACGAATAATGGAAAAAGGCCGTATCCCTGGAGATACGGCCCTTTTTATGTTGTTTCAAGGAGTTAATATTACAAAAAACGGGGAAATATGACGGATTTTGTTACATAAATGTAAAATTATTTCGAAAACTTTAATGGTAAGATGGGTTTTGTAGATTTATAGAGAAGGGGAATTGAGAAATGTTGAATAATCGCAAACCTGTATCTATTACCTTCGTCACGGTTATAAGCTTTTTGTTCCTATTATTATTTCAGACCTCTGCAGCTGCTGCAGATACACAAATAAATAGAGTAAGCGGTGTAGATCGTTATGAAACGGCGGTCAAGGTTTCCAAGCAGGGATGGAGCAGTGCGAATACAGTCGTGATCGCAGTGGGGAATAACTTTCCTGATGCACTGGCTGGAGCTCCATTAGCGGATAAACATAATGCGCCGATCCTGTTGGTAACCAAGGACAGCGTGCCGTATAGCGTGAAAGAAGAATTAAAACGATTAAAACCGAGTAAGGCATACATATTAGGTGGAAGTTCCGTCATTTCACCGTCCGTTGAAAGTCAGCTTAAAAGTTTAGGAATCACCAGTACAAGAGTGGCAGGGGAAAACCGATATGAGACAGCGGCAAAGATCGCAGACTTAGTAGGTGGATCCCAGGCGATCGTTACATACGGCAGGGATTTTCCTGATAGTCTGGCCATTGCTCCTGTCGCTGCGAGTAAATCGATCCCGATCCTATTAACCGAGAAAAATCATGTTCCGGAAGAAACGAAAAAGGCTTTAAGTAAATATAGTTCATCCATCCTTATCGGGGGAACCGGTGTCATCAGTGATGGAGTGAAGAACCAATTACCAAGGGCTACACGTATTTCAGGAAAAGACCGATACGATACAGCGACAAAAGTGGCTGAGAAGTATTACTCAGCATCCAACAGTACCGTCATCGCTACAGGTGAAAGCTATGCAGATGCACTGACCGGGTCTGTGCTTGCAGCAAAAAAAGGATCACCGGTCATGTTGATCCAGTCCAATAACGTTCCGTCTTCGGTAAAGTCGACCGTGGATAAGTTGGGGATCAATCAGTTCACGATCATCGGTGGAACGTCTGTCATATCCGAAAAGGCACAGAGTCTATTTTCTTTCGATACAGGTGCTTTGATCAAAACGGCAAAGCAATATATCGGGACTCCTTATAAATGGGGCGGCACGACGCCAAGTGGATTTGACTGCAGTGGTTATCTGAACTATGTATATGATAAATATGATATTGATCTGCCCCGGACAACAGCGGATATCTGGAATTTCGGAAGCCGCTCAAAATCTCCGGAAGTAGGGGATATCGTCATGTTTGAAACGTATAAACCAGGTCCGTCCCATGGAGGTATCTATATTGGAAACAATGAATTTATCCATGCAGGCGATCGTGGGGTAGAGATTACAAGCATGAATAACGTATATTGGAAACCCCGTTATCTAGCAGCTGTAAAGGTAATAAATTAATAGATTGATAGAAACTGTTTGCCGGAATTGGCAGGCAGTTTTTTTCTATTTACCCGGCTGTGAGTTCTATTAAACATTTCTTTTGAATTAGAAAATAGATAGAAAGCAAAAAAGCAATAGTTATAATATATTATTTTTTCAGAAAATAACGTCTCCTTTTATTGACTAAAGAAGATAGTGGCCTTAAAATGGGAAATAGAGTTCGGATTTTTCCATAATTATATTTTTTTGGAAGATACGGAGTATTTCGGACTAATACTAAACTATCAAGGGGGAAAACGGATTGACGTTTAAGAAAAAGGTATTTTCGGTCATGGCTAGTGCAGCTTTGGTAGCTTCTTCTTTCGCTGGTGTAGCAACATTCAATCCTGATAAAGCGGACGCCGCTCTACAGGAAACGAAGAAATTCAAGGTTTCTAATTTCTCGGAAGTCGTAGCGCTTTCGATGAGTAATCAAGCTGTACAGGAGCTTGTGATCGTAGGGAACGGTAAGGTAGATGCGACAAGTCAATTGGAAAAGCTTGGAGTTAAAGTAAAACAGAATTACAAGAACTATGTTTACCTTGCAGATGTACCGACGCGAAAAGTGATGGAGGTTCTCGATCTTAAGAGTGTCCGCACTGTAGGGAAAAACAGTGAAATCCAATTAGGTGAAGTGAAGGATCCTGAATTGGAAGTCAAGAACCAAAATAAAGTGGATCAGGATGCGGTCGTTAAACCGAATCAGGCAGAAACTCATGCTCCAACTGGAGTGGATGATTTCCACGATAAGTTTGATGGCAGTGGCGTTCGTATCGGAATCATTGACTCAGGTCCCGATCCAGGTCACGAATCCTTTACAGAAGGTTTGGAAGAGGGAACCCGCAAATACGGTGATTCCAAAATTGTTGCCGTAAGGGACTACACAATTTCGAATCGCCAACTTGGGTATGGCATTGAAGATCGTTATAAAGAATACTTAGGCAGCGGTTTGAACTACCTTGCTGAGGGAGACGTACTATTCGATGGTGGGCATGCTGAAGGGGACGCTGTTACTGTAGGGGAAACTACATATAATACAGCAGGGATTGACGCTTCCGATGATACCTTATTCTTTGGTAGGACGGCATTTGAGAAAAATCCGGAGCCGGTAGGAAGTCCATATTGGACGAACCAGGATTTAAATGCTGACGGAACAAATGGCAATACAGATAACTTCACTGTTTTACTCGCTGGGGACAAAGTCTATATCGATACAGATATGGATAAAGACTTCACTGATGAAACGGCTTATGCAAATAATGAAACGGGTACATTCGATGTGAATGTGGAAGATGACAAGTACGGGGCGAACTTCCGTGTCAATGATATGGAGTTGGACTGGTTCGGTGCAGGCCTGAAGAAGATCAATCTATTTACTGACTTCAACGGGCACGGCTCTCACGTTTCAGGTATCTCGGCTGCAAATGGCCCTGCAAGAGCGAATGCATTCGGAGCTGTAGCGGGTGAAGGGGTTGCGCCTGGAGCTGAACTTGTGGGTATGCGTGTGTTTAAAGCTGAAGGCGGAGCGCCTACATTCAGTATCCAAAAGGCTATGGTTGATGCTGCGCTTCCTGAATCCGAAGGTGGATTCGGCGTCGATGTTGCCAACTTAAGCTTAGGTTCTTCACCGGATTTAAATGACGGTTTAGGTTCTTATGGGGAATTAATGACCGTTTTAAGTGAAGATACGGACATTGTATTCGTTACATCTGCCGGTAATGCCGGACCTGGTGTCGATACTGTTGGATCACCTGGAGACGTAGCACCTATCATCTCCGTTGGTGCACATATCACAGCTGACATGTGGGCAAAAGAATACAATTCATATCCATATGGTAAAAATGCGGACGGCACTCCGAAAGAAGGACAGGGATTATGGTACTTCTCTTCTGTAGGACCGAACGAAGCTGGTAATCAAAAGCCTGATATCGTAGGACCGGGATCTGCTTTTGCTGCTCATCCGGTGCAAAATGGACCGTATGTCGTCATGCAGGGTACAAGTATGTCTTCTCCATATGTAGCTGGTGCAGTGGCATTACTTAAATCTGCAGCGGAAAAAGATCGTATTCCATTTAACTATGAAATTGCCCGTGAAGCATTGATTGCAACGGCCAATCATCTGGATGGATACAACCGTGCGCAGGAAGGCGGCGGACTGATCGATGTCCCGGCAGCTTATGAGTATCTGCGCAAGAATTTCATTTCTGACATTAAAGATGTAGACGTAACGGTCTATCATGGAGAGAAAGTCTCCGGTGGTCCGGGTCTATACGTAAGAAATAAAGAAATCCCTGAAAAAGTTGAAGTATTAGTAGAGAACAAGTCAGATGAAGATAAGAAGCTGGATGTATCTCCAACTGGGGACTGGATCAAGCCATCAGTTTCAACATTAAATCTGAAAGCCGGAGAAAGCAAAACGATCACGGTTGATTATGATGCTTCGAAATTAGAGACAGGTGTGAATGCTGAGACGTTAGTATTCGATGATGCATCTACTCCTTATGTAGAAGCGAGATCAGCTCAAACAATTGTCACTGGTTATGAGTTTACCCAAGACAATCGTTTCCGTTTCCGCGAAGAAGGTGAAGTACAATCTTCTCAAACAAAAGGGTATACATTTGATGTAAAACCTGGTGTGAGTGAAGTTCGTTTCTCACTGAATGCACTAAGTGAAAACGAAGATTATAAAGGCCGCGTCCGCGCGATTGTCTTTAATCCTGACGGAGTGGAAGTAAGTGAATTCCAAGGATACGCAGGATACGATGGATTAGGTGTGGAAGATCATGTATTCAAGTCTCCTAAACCAGGGGTATGGGAAGTACATGTATATGGAACTTCAGGTCCTAAAGCAGGTAAGGAAGTCAATAAGTATCAATTAGAGGCTGTCGTTCAGGACGTAGTTGCTGTACCAGGTGAAATCGACTTGGGTAATGCTGCAGCCGGCAGTGAAATGACGAAATCTGTCACATTCTCAAACTACTTATCTGAAGCAAGAGACGTGAAGGTTGTGGGTGCACCGTTCAGTACGCCTAAGATTTCTTCCAAGAAGGTAGAAGTACCGGGTAACAACGATTACTACTTCCAAGATATCAAAGTGAAGAACAACGTATCTTTAGAAGTCCAAACATCCAATCCATCCCATCCAACTGATGATGTAGATTTATATATCTATGATTCTAAAGGGAACATGGTATCCTATTCTGCAGGTGCCACATCTGACGAAAAGGTTTCCTTGACGTCATTACCGGATGATACGTACACCATTGCCATTGAAGGATACGCAACAATGGATCCGACAACGACTCTTGATCTATCAATCAATGAGTTCGGAGTACTTTCTCCTGGTGAAAAAGGTAAGGGGAAAGTGGATGTTAACGCGTCACAAAACCTTAAAGTAGGAAAATCCTTAAAGGCTGATGTAAACATCACCACTCCATCCGAGTCAGTCAGCTCAATCGGGGCAGTATATTTACTTGACGCCAAAACAGATGAAGTGCTATCACTTCTACCTATTAAAGTAGACGGTGACATCATCTCCGAAGTGTCTGGTCTGAACCGTGAAGGTACTGCAATCGAAGTGTCCAAGAACCTTCATGAAGACGGATTTGCAGATGACCATAAGTACAAAACGGTTATCCTTTCTACAGGATATAACTTCCCTGACTCACTATCCGCTGGTCCTTTAGCATCGGCAATCGATGCTCCGATCCTGCCGGTAGGAAGCAATGGGAAGCTTTCGAAAGACGTATTGAATGAAATCGAACGACTTGGTGCTGAAAATGTGTACATCCTGGGTGGAGAAGGTGTCGTTTCTGCCGATGTATTTGCACAATTAAACAGCATTTCAATCAATTCTTCCGATATTGAACGTTTAGAAACAGATGGAATGCCAAACCGTTATGGTACAAACCTTGCCATCGTTTCGAAACTTCAAGAGCTTGGATTCAAAGGAAACGGAGTATTCGTTGCAACTGGTAAAAACTTTGCAGATGCCCTGAGTGCTGCAGCTATTGCCGGTGCAAATGATATGCCGATCGTGTTAACAGACGGCAAAGGTTTATCCGACGAAGCAAAGGCGATTCTTGAAGATGAGAAGGTCTATGTTCTTGGTGGTAAATCAGCTGTTCCTGAAAGCGTTGTAGCAGAAGCCAAGAAGGTTGCCGTAGATGTAAAAGTACTTTCTGGTGTGAACCGTTATGGTACTCTTGCAGCAATCCTTGGTGAGTTCGCCAATAGCACAGACAAATTGTATGTGGCAAGCGGCAAGAACTTCCCTGATGCACTATCCGCTGCTCCACTTGTAACGGATAACTCAGGATTATTATTACTGACAGATCCAAACGGATTACCTAAAGAAGTGGATGCGTTCTTAACGAAGTATCTGTATCAGAACAAAATCTCTTCTGTAACTGTGCTTGGTGGTAAAGGTGCAGTTGGTGAAGGTGCAAGAGAAGATCTGCAGGAAAAAGTATCAAACTAATAGAGTAAGTCATGCTGAGCCATCCGCTATTTATAGCGGATGGCTTTTTTAAGGTCTTTCAGACTATCATTCTGAAAATTCCCGGAATTCATGGACAGACCTACCACCTTCTTATATACTTTTTACAGATGATGTAAATGACATTCAACTGAGAGGGGAATCGCTTGATGAAGATGAGGGTCATCGTTTCTATACTGCTTTTAGTAGGTTGTGTTGTATTTCCAAACGGATTTGCCCAGGGTGAAAATGAGAATGACGTTCGGGTTTTGATTGTACATAAAGACGAAGGGGATGTGTCGACACAGTCATCTACCACATCAGAGGAAAAATACGAGGTAGTGTCGGTTCCCGAACAAGAAGTTTCCAATACTCTTTCAGAACTTAATAAAGATAGAGACATAGAATCGGCAGAGGTCGATCAGCTTGTCTATACTCAGGCTCTTCCGCCGAACGATACGTATTTTGCTAAACAGTCCCGGGACTTCGAGGTCATGAAGGTAGTAGAAGCATGGGAACAATATGAACCGGAAGAAGAAGTGACTGTGGCGATCGTTGATTCAGGGATCGACCTGAAACATCCGGAGCTCCGCAGCAGATTAATAGAAGGAAAGAACTTTATCCATGAAGATGAGCCACCCGTGGATAGTACAGGACACGGTACCCACGTAGCGGGACTGGTGGGGGCTGTGACCAATAATAAAATGGGCATCGCTTCTGCAGCTAAGAACGTGAAACTTATGCCTGTAAAAGTGTTTGAAGGCAAGACTACATATATGTCTACGGTTATACAAGGAATTCGATATGCTGTTGACCACGGAGCGGATATCATCAACTTAAGCCTTGGAAGCTATAACAATATGAGTGCCCTTGAAGACGCCATTGATTACGCCGTGGACAAGGGAGTTCTCGTAGTGGGTGCTGCCGGCAATGATAATGACCAGGCGGTTCTTTATCCAGCGACGTATCCCGATGTGCTGGCTGTCGGTAGTGTCGACAGTGCGAGAGGGACGAAATCTACGTTCTCCAATTACGGGGAAACCGTGGATGTATCGGCGCCAGGCACGAATATTTTCAGTACATGGATGAATGGGTATGAAACATTGGATGGGACCAGCATGTCCACGGCCATCGTTAGCTCGGTTTCCTCCATGGTGAAGCAGCAGTATCCCTTCCTGACAGGTTTGCAGGTGAAAGATGTAATTGAAAACTCAGCCACTCCATTACCCCAAATCGAACTATTGGGAAAAGGCTTGATCAATGCAGAGGAAGCATTGAACTACGTCAAAACAAAAAATCGCATCTATGGCCAGACGTCAGTGGAAACGGCCGTTAATATATCTCAAAATGGCTGGCCGGCTTTAAAGGAGAAAGAATTGAAGATAGATGGGGAAACATTGAATGGCTCGTTTGTGATTCTGGCAAGCGGTGACTCGTTCCCTGATAGTTTAGCGGCTTCTCCCCTGGGAGCTTATTTGGACAGTCCGATCCTTTTAACGAAAAACGGTACGTTGAGTGAATCGGTCAAGAAAGAGTTACAGAGGTTAAACCCATCTCACGTGTTAATGATGGGTGGGCAAAATGCCATCTCAAACGAGGTAGAAAATGAAGTGAAGAATCTGGAAATCGATACCCGCAGGATTTATGGGCAAGACCGCTATGAAACAGCGATCGCGATCAATAAGTTGATTCCGTATACATCCAATAAAGCGTTTGTCGTTTCAGGACAAAACTATCCTGATGCTCTTTCAATTGCTTCGTATAGTGGAAGGCTGCAATACCCCGTCCTCTTTGTTCAAAAAAACAAGATTCCACAGACCGTTCGCAGTTATATGGAAGAGAAAGACATCTCCAAGACGTACGTCATCGGGGGTCAAGGAATCATATCTTCAGACGTAGAGGATAACCTGCCGGGCCACTACCGTATATTCGGGCTGGATCGTTATGAGACCAATACGAAAGTTCATCAGACGTTCGCATCAAAAGGGTCTGAGTCACTTTACTTTGCTACGGGTAAAAAGTTTCCCGATGCCCTCAGCATCAGTTCGCTGGCTTCAAGAACCGATAGCCCGATCATTCTGGTGGATAAAAATGAAAACCCGGAATTACAAAAATCCATCAACGTATTTACGAATCGAAATTCCTATCATATTCTGGGTGGACCAGGCGCTATACCGATTCAACAGGCATGGCAAATCGATCAGTATATGAATAGTAAGTAAGATAGGGAGAATGTCTCTCTATCTTTTTTTGCCCTGTAAGTATTAAAGTTTACTAGATACTATGATAAGATGGAATAAAATAACATTAAAAGGGGAATACAATGAATTCTAAAATGAAGAAACTGGTTTCTGGAATCGCGGCTGTGGCTCTGACTGCAACATTGGCGAATCCCATCACGTCTAAAGCGGCAGGGTACGAGAATCCTTCAAAATATGAAATCAATCAACTACTGACGGAAGCGGCAATGAAATACGACGTACCTGCGGAAGTCGTGAAAGCACTCGCTGCCGAAGAAAGTGGCTGGAAGCAATTCACGAGTGACGGAGAACCGAACATATCCGGTGATGGCGGTATTGGGATCATGCAGGTGACCAATACATCCGGCTACGATGTAGAGCGATTGAAAAGCGATATTGCCTTCAATATTGAAGCGGGAATCAAGATTCTGAACAAAAAATGGGAGCTGGGCGAGAAAGGTCTGACAGACTGGGATCGATCTACAAGCATCCCGACGATCGGTGACAATGAGCGGGACATCATTGAGAACTGGTATTTTGCCATTTTAGCCTACAACGGCCAGGTCCCAACCAACAGTCCGATTAAAATGGAAACCGGAGAAAGAAACTTCGGAAGTTACCAGGACCGTGTATACGCCGAGCTTTCAAGTGGAAACCCGGGGATCTTCCCAAATGATGTAGTCGAAATTCCATTTGCAAAAGAGGACTTCACTTATACGGGAGATCAGAACTTCTATCTACTATTTAATAAGAAGCATTATGAGGTGGAAGGTCTTTCCCATACTACGAGACACTCTTATCAGCCGGGGGATTTAGTCATCTCTGCCAATGGGTCGAAGTTCAGGGAAGGCCCGAGTTCTGATACGAAAGAGGTTTCTGCTAAACTTCCAGCAGGGGAAACGGAAGTCCTTGAGATCCTTAAAGGGTTCGAGTACGACACATCCAAAAATCCGAATCACTTCGTCTGGTACGACGTGGAACGGGAAGACAACAAGCAGGATGCATATGTTGCTTCAAGTGAACTGAACAAAATCGGGGAGAGGCTCTCCGGGATCGATCGGATCAAGACAGCAGTGGACATTTCCCAAGCTGGATGGAACCAGGCGGATACCGTGGTCCTTGCTCAAGGATATAATTTTCCGGATGCGCTGACGGGTGGTCCCCTTGCATATAAAAATGATGCACCGCTCCTTTTAACGGATAAAACGAAACTAACGGAATCAACGAAGAACGAAATTCAACGCCTGAAAACATCCAATGTCATTATACTTGGAGGGGAAGGCGCAGTTGGCAAGAGCGTCATGGAAACGCTCAAAGGAATGGGATTGAAGGTGAAACGCATCGGTGGTATCGACCGTTATGAAACGGCTCAGCTGATTTCGGAACAGGTAGCGGCCAACCCGGATAAAGCGATCATTGCTTCAGGCAAGAACTTCCCGGACGCTCTTTCCGTTGCTCCTTATGCGTCGGTTAAAGGGTACCCAATCCTTCTGACAGCGAAAGATTCTGTTTCATCCTACACAACGGAAGCTCTGAATGGAGTGGACGGTACGATTGTCGTGGGGGGAGAAGGTGTCATTACCAACGCAGTCATGAAGAAGGTAAAAGGAGAACAGAGGGTCAGTGGAATCGATCGTTATGAAACGTCCCTTGAAATTGCAAGGAAGCTGCCACTGTCCAACCCAGGGGAAAACGTACTTGTAGCAAGCGGGAAAAATTACCCCGATGCACTATCGGGATCGGTCTTGGCGGCGAAGCAACAAGCTCCACTGCTGTTATCGAATCCGGAGCAGCTGCCGACAAGCGTCAATAATTATGTCCTTTCTGAAAAATACAAACAGTTCTTCCTCCTTGGAGGTCCAGGCGCGATTAATGTAGAAGATGAGCTTGGAGATTTATACAAAAAGCTGTATTATTAAGATATAAATCTAAGACTCTATCGATCATCGATAGAGTCTTTTTCATAGGTTTATTAAACAGAGATTACATTTATGTAAGATTCTATTTTTTTACTCTATTTCATGATAAAATTATTTTTCGTATTGATCTTGGACTTGAAAGGTGAAAAACATACATGAAGACTCGAAATGACTATAGACAGCGGATGAGAAGAAGGAAGAGATTCTTTCGTATATTTCTCGTATTATCTTTTTTAGGGGCAAGTGTTGTCACGGCCTATTTTCTCTATCAATATCAAAGCGGGATCATGCAGGCAGGAAAGCCACAGGCAGCTTCCGAAGAGGTTCCCGAATTTAATGGAAAAAAAGATGAACATGGTAAAGTGAATGTACTATTGCTGGGATCTGATACAAGGGGTGAAGATAAGGCCCGTACAGACACCATCATGATCGCTCAGTACGATCCCGAAAAAGGGGAAGCCAAATTGGTTTCATTAATGAGAGATATGTATGTCAACGTTCCGGAATATGGAATGTATAAACTGAATACCTCCTATTTTCTGGGCGGCCCTGAGCTGCTCCGTCAAACGTTGAAAGAGAACTTCGATATCGACGTTCAATATTATGCGTTAATGGACTTTAAAGGGTTCCAGAAGGTAGTCGATGTTCTGGCACCAAATGGAATTGAAATGAACGTTGAAAAGGCAATGTCCACAAATATAAATGTAAGCCTGGAACCCGGCTTACAGAAGTTGAACGGTAAGGAACTACTGGGTTACGCACGATTCAGACACGATGCAGAAGGAGACTTCGGTCGGGTGAAGCGCCAGCAGGAAGTCATCAATGCGTTGAAGGATGAAATGCTGTCATTGAACGGTGTTTCCAAAATCCCTAAACTCATGGGGACGGTTTCCCCTTATATCGAAACGAACATCGGAGCCATGGACCGAATCAGTCTTGCAAAGGAATTCGTACTGAATCCCGCGGATAAGATCGAAACAATGAGAGTGCCAATCGACCATTCGTTTGAAAATGCCCGATATGAAGGCGCCGGTGCCGTGTTAGAGGTAGACCTTGAAGCAAATACGGAAGCGTTGAAAGACTTTTTGAATGGCGAAGAACCTAAGTCGTACGCAGAATATGTAGAGGAAGAATCGTCGAGTGAGAGTGACACGGTTGAGGATACCGGCAGTTATGGTGAAACAGAAGATAGCGGTGCCTATGAAGAATCGACCGAAACCGAGGATTCAGGTAGTTACGAGGAATAGGATTGATTAGATTGAACCCATGGAGCGAAAGGATGCTCCGTGGGTTTTTTAGGTTAATTTTTGAGTGTTGGGTAGAGACGATGTGGGGGTGTACCTGGTACAGGAGCGGTGAGGTGTACCTGGTACAAAACCTGTGAAATGTACCAGGTAGAAAAACCGTGAATAGTGCCAGGCACCAAAACTGTCAATGGTGCCTGGCACAGCACAAACCGCCAATCACACACACACCCCACAAACAAAAAAATCCCCTCAATCACTGAGGAGATTTCTTCATCCGACGCATAATAAGCTGACGTATCCCATTAACATCGAGTGCTAAAATTACAGCCCCGTAGGCCGCGATGCCAACGACAATTTGTACGATGAAGCCGGGGATTCCGCCGATCCCGAGTGCCGGCCAGACGCAGAGGGCCATGATGCCTGTTGCGATAAAGATTTTACCCACTTCCTTGAATGGGAAGGTGAGTGGGAAGATTCTCTTTCCGATCAAGGCGCTCAATAGGACGGATACAACGTATGAAATGATGGTTGCATAGGCAGATCCGAATATTCCGTATTTCGGGATGAGCAGCAGATTCAGCACTACATTGAGAATGGCTGCTGCCAACACCGGCCAGATTTGAAGCTTCGTATTTTTACCAAGCTGGAAGGCAAGGTCGAAGTAGTACATTTTAAAACCCTGGATAAAGATCGCCAAGGAAATCAGTGAAAAGATGACCGCTGCTTTGCCTTGATAGGATTCCCCCAGGAAGATATCTGTAAAGGAATCGCTCAGTAGGATCATACCGGTCGTCGCCGGCACTGATACGAGTAAAAGCAGGGACGTATTTTGGTTTAACTGCTTCTGACATTCCTTGATGCCGCCTGTTTCAAGTGCTTTCACTACCAACGGATAAGCGGCGAGGTTAATGATCATCATCAACAGGAACAGAATCTGTTTGGCGAGGTCATACGAAACGGCATAAATCCCGACCGATGCCTTGTCCATTAACCAGCCGATCAAATAACGGTCCGTATTCAGGATGATGGCTTCCATTGAAAGGGCCGCAATGAACGGAACGGAATACTTCACGACTTCCTTGATCATATCCCGGTCGATCATTTTGATCGAAACTAAATGCATATACTTCGGAATGAAGAAGACGATGGATAAGAAAATCCCGATGATCAGTCCAAGGACGATCCCTTCCGCACCGAATCCGAAGAACTTAATTAAAATGACGGCAACGATCAGTGACAGCACCACTTTTAAAGCGGTGACCACACCGAACAGTTTGGATGAAAGCTCTGAGCGTAAGTATTCCGTGAACAGGTCGAACATGCTTTGCATCGTCAGCAATCCGATTCCCAGAAACCAGAGCAGGGCCATGGAATTGAAAGGCGTATAGACGATGAATGCCCCTGTACCAAGGAAGATCGTCAAGATGGTCATCGAGATGAAGGTCGCTGTGATCGAGCTGATGAACATCGCTTTCTGGTTGCCTTCGTACTTAGGGTTATAGCGGAGAAGTCCTAAGCGGAGCCAGTGGAATAATGTTGTATTTACAAAGGTGACCGCCGCGATCACAAGGGCATATTCACCGTATTCACTTGGTGAGAGAAGACGGGTATAAAGGGCGATTGCCACAAAGTTGATGATTCCGGGTACACCTTTTGATAGAAAATAAATGAATGTATGCTTAAACATGTGAATCCCTCTCTGAACGTACGATTTTTAACTGATGGATTAACAAAATTGTTGTAGATTTTACAAATAAATTCAATTTCTGTGCTTTTTATATTATGATAAGAAGTATCAAATCAATTAGTATATTATATCACAAACGATATTGTTGAATATATTTCTTTTGTTATGCTGTTTTGACAACAGTATGAAACAAATGATCCGGCATTACAGGCAGTCAGTAGTAAAAAAGAGAGTGTGGTACCCGAGTTATGAAAGTTTTATTATTAGCACCAGCGAATAATGTGCATACGAAGAAGTGGCTTGATTACTATAATTCGATTGGTATCGAGGTCATGAATATTAGTTTAGAGAACCACAAAGACTCTACTGAAACCATCCCATGGGAGAATGTAAGCAGAGTCTATTTAAATTTGAAATTGAACCATAAGATTTCCTATTTATTTACGGTATCCAGGCTAAAGAAGATCATCCGGAAATGGCAGCCGGATCTGATCCATTCTCATTATGCGTCAAGCTATGGATTGATCGGTGCACTTACAGGCTTCAATCCATACATTTTGTCCGTCTGGGGTTCGGATATCTATGATTTTCCTAATAAGAATATGATGAATCGGATCATTCTTCAATATGCATTGAAAAAGGCGGATTATATTTGTTCCACCAGTCCTGCTTTGGAGCTTGAAACGAAAAAATATATCGATGAAAATAAGCCGTTATCCATCACTCCTTTTGGGGTTGATATTGACCAATTCAAACCGAATCCGGAAGAGAAGGTGGAAGGCCAATTCAGGATCGGAATTGCGAAAGGAATGGAACCGAAGTACGGGATTGAGTATCTTCTGAAGGGCTTTAAGCTCTTTTTGGAAGAACTGGGTCCTGAACGGCAATACGTTCGCCTGCAATTGGCCGGGGACGGACCTTATTTTGCAAAATACAGGAAAATGGCAGATGATCTGGAGATTAGTGGAAACGTAGATTTTTTAGGTAGGATTGCTCATGAAGATGTGCCTGGATTCATCTCATCCCTGCAAATTTTCGTCATTTCTTCTTTAATTGAAAGCTTTGGTGTTTCTGCCGTAGAGGCACAGGCATGCGGGGTTCCGGTTGTCGCCACAAATGTCGGGGGACTCCCGGAAGTCGTCCTGGATGGGAAAACAGGGTATTTGATCCCGTCAAAGGATCCACAAGCGTTAGCAGAAAAATTACTATTTTTATATAAGGATTCTTCTGAACGTGAAAAATTGGGGAGAAACGGCAGGGAACATGTTCTCCATCATTATGATTGGGAAGAGAACTCAAAACGGATGATAGACCTTTATAATAAAATAGTAAAAAAAGAGAAATAAGATTCTCTGTATCTATAAATTTAGTAGACACTCATACGTCCTGTATCACAGGCGAATGAGTGTCTTTTTTTACAATTATGTAAAACTTTGCGAAAACATGTCAAAAGTATGTCATATGTTGCCGATAATAATGGTAGAATTAAGGAAAATTTTAATAATATGGAGGAGAATGCAAAAAAATGAAGAAAAAGATTGCGATGCTTGTTGTTACAATGGCGATGGTACTTGTCGTTCCTATGCTGGCATCAGCAGAAAAGAATGTCGTCATTGACCCAGGTCACGGAGGTTGGGATTCAGGAACATCAGGATTTTCTGGGAATTCAACTGGATTTTATGAAAAGCATGCCAATCTGGCAATCTCGGAGAAATTAAGAGATAAGTTGAAAGCTGCAGGGTTTAATGTATTTATGACCCGCACAGACAATACGAACTATTTGAGTCTAGAGGAACGTACAAATCTAGCCAATACATTTGCCAAGGGGAAAAATGATCAGACCGTATTCGTCTCAGTCCATCACAATGCGGCACCTACCAACCCGTATGTAAGTGGATTCGAATCGTATCATTATGATAATAAGTATGCTTGGGAAGCGGAATATCCACCGGATCCCATTCAAGTGGCCTATGGAAGTGAGTCCAGGAGATTAGCAGAAAGGGTCCATCCAAGTACCTTGAAATCAATCGGTACTTCAGATAATGGAATGAGGAATAATCAGGCATTCTATGTGATCCGTAATACGCAAATGCCTTCTCTGTTGTTGGAAATGGGCTATATGTCGAACCCCGCAGAAGAAGGGCTGGTCAAGACATGGTCATTCCAGAATAATGCTGCAGAAGGAATCAAAAATGGGATTGTTTCGTTCTTCAAAGTGTTCGAAGTCTACAAGGCAGACGGAAAACGCTTAAAGATCTATGACACGCAGAATGAAGCCGTAGAATATTCGAAATCGCAGGCAAATACATATGTATTTGATAAATATCAGCAGAAGAAAGTGTATGAGAATCTGAATGAATTCGGTGTCTATCAAAAAGGGAAGGAAAAGCTTAAAACCTACCCGATTAAAGAAGATGCCATAAAGTATGCCGGAACGCTTGCTAATACTAGAGTAATAGATGAACACACTGAAAAGATCCTTTGGTCTAATTATTTACCCAAAAAATATAGTGTTCAAACCAAAGATGGAAAAAGCTTATGGTCATATTATGACTTGAAGAGTGCAATCGATTACGCAAAGTGGAAAGCGACGCCTCTTAAAGTGGTCGACATTGATTCCAAAGGCGTCATCTGGTCAAGTATCGACGGCGTGTCGATCAATCGCTTTATCAACGATACAAACTTAATCGGCCTCGATCGAATCGAGACGTCCATCAAGGTTTCCAAAGACCTTTATCCGAATGGTTTCGCAAGCTCAAAAGCGAAGAAAGCCGTCGTATTGGCAACAGCCTTTGATTTCGCAGATGCACTGTCTGTAGGGCCACTGGCAGCCCAATTGGATAATGCTCCTATTCTATTGACAGACAAAGGTTATCTGCCATCCGAAGTAGAAAAAGAGCTTGCAAGATTGAATGCTGACGAAGTATTCATGATTGGTGGAAAAGGGGCCGTTTCAAATGCGGTTCAGGATCGTTTAGCGAAGCTTGGTCTTAAGGTCACACGATTTGGTGGAGCCGATCGTTATGAAACGAACCTGCTCATCAATAAGCAGCTGACGAATGTAAAAGGTGTATTTGCAGCATCCGGTAAGAATTATGCCGATGCCCTGGGTGCCGCACCGATTGCTTCAGCGAATCAGTGGGCAATTGTGTTAACCGGGAAAGACAGCATCAATTCTTCCGCTCTTTCCTACTTAAAAGGAAAACAAGTGAAGGTACTGGGTGGAGGAAACGCGATTTCTTCAACCGTCGAACAGTCGATCAAGAAATACTCAACCAACGTGGAAAGACTTTCAGGAGCCGACCGTTACAAAACCCTTGCGAGAGTGCTGACTGAATTCAAATCAGTCATGGGTTCAGACAAGTTCATCGTTTCGACTGGAACGAATTACCCTGATGCCCTGACAGCTTCTGCCCTTTCCGTGAAAACAAAAGCTCCAATCGTCTTAGTCGGCGATTCACTGGATGGTAGACTAGAAGATTTCATTCTTGAATACCAGCCTTCAGGTGGAGTGAAAGAAGTCATCAAAGTCGGCGGTAAGGTCGATGATTCCATAATTGATAAAATGAAAAATGTCTTGTATTAAGGAGGACAACCATGTCTAACAGTCGTAAAAATATCTTTCTGACGTCACTACTCATCTTGTGTATGACTGTTTTTTCTGCTTGCAGCGCTTCCTCACCGAGTGAGAAAGCGGATAAGAAGGAGCCTGAGAATACAAGTGTAGAAAAAGAAACATCGTCTGAAGAAGATGCTTCAGTCAATGAAGAAACCGCGGAGGCTCCTGCCGAGCAGGAAGAGGACAGTGAAGCGGAAGAAGAAAACACAGATTCAGAAGAACCGGCAGCAGAGGACGATCAGGATTCTTCCTCTGAAAAAGAAAAAGAAGAAGTGAACCTGCTGCTTCAGCAGTTGAAACCTGAAAAGAACATGATCAAGACCTTTGAAAATAAAGACTTCAGCTTGACAGAAACGATCGTGGATCACAACGATACACATGTTCAACGTGTATTCAAAGTAGGGGAAATGGTCACTCTTCAAATCCTTAAATGGAATCAGGATGCCATTCAAGTGGTGTATGAAGAAAGCAGCCCGAAGGATCCGAAAGAAAGCAAGCTAAGTAACTTTAAACCGAATAAAGAAATGCAGCCGATGGCGGATATCAGCCGAAAAGGTAAGGGGGATACCCCTCAATGGGAAATCATCAGCGAGAATGAAACGCTGGAAGTCCCATATGACACATTCGAACATGTCGTCGTTGTCCGTAACACGGTGAAAGCCGGTAACAAGAATACCATCAACACCCTTTACTATGCTCCCGGAATCGGCATGATCAAGGAAGTATATGAAGAAACCGGTGAAAACGGTAAGAAAATCGAATCAGTCTTGAAAAAAGTAGAAGCTCTTTAATTCATGGGGGTGTCCATAACCGGGGCACCTTCCCAACTACATATCGCAAGGAGGAAAACTCTTGAAGAAAGCACTATCCATGTTGTTCCTTTCCACGGCACTGGTCGCAGCCCCTCTAAGCACTCAGGCAGCAGGACAGCCTATCGAGGTGAAACTGCAAAACTATATCGGTAGCAAGACCGCACTTCCCTTTACAACAAATGGTGATTATCAGATTAAAGGAACGTCCATTTTCATCCAGCCTGGTGCCTCTTATACCATGAAGGTGGAGTCAGGGGATTTATCTCTTTATAAAGGTAGTTCATTGGTGAAAAAGTTCAGTGGCAATGTGACCATCATTCCGACCATCACAGAATCGATGGACCGCGCCATGACGATCAACGGGAATTCCGAGAAGAAATACTTAGGTGAAGTAGAATTTACCGTGGAATCCGGTAAATACGTCCGCCCCGTCAACCATATTAATCTAGAAGACTATTTAAAAGGGGTCGTCCCTGCTGAAATGCCGTCTTCATGGGGAGCAAACGGTGGATTGGATGCTCTCAAAGCCCAGGCCGTTGCAGCCAGGACATTCGTATTGAAAAAAGGAAACTGGTCCATCTATGATGGTCAAAGCGATCAAGTATATAAAGGATACGATTGGGATTCCCATACGACAAAGGCCGTTAATGAAACACAGGGGGAAGTCCTTAAGAACGGCGATAAGTATGCCGAAGCATTCTACTCCTCATCTAATGGTGGGAGAGTATTTTCAAACCAAAATGTCTGGGGATCGGCATTGGTTCCTTACCTGCAAACAAAAAAAGACATCTATGATGCCAAGATCTCTCCTCATGGCGATTGGAATGTCACTCTTTCCAAGTCACAGTTCGACAACAGCGAACTGGATCTTAAGAAACCAGAATCATGGTGGACTGATGTAAAGGAAAAGGATCAAACCATCATCTCAAACATGAAAAAGTGGCTGAAAAGCAAAAAAAAGATTGATGAAAAACACGACATCAAAATCGTGGAAATCAAAGATATGTCATTTGATATCCCGGATGATTCCTTCACGTCAACAGACGTGTTAAAAGGAAAGGTATCCTTCACGTATTATGAAAAAACCGAGGATGACTTCGTGAAAAATGAAGACGAGACCATCAAGCTTCAAACCAAAACGGTTGACGATACTTCATACAATATCCGTTTCATGCTGGGGACATCCATCATGAAGAGCCCTTATGTGAAGAGCCTCAACAAAAAGGATGACTCATACATCATCAATGGCGGCGGTTTCGGTCACGGAATCGGTATGAGCCAATACGGTGCATACCAAATGTCGAAAGAAGGTAACAACTTCAGGACAATCCTGGGTTATTACTATCCGACAACCAAGGTGAATAGAGAACTTGACCTAGGTGACTATTCCCACGAACTAGAAGGGATCGACCGTTACGAAACAAGCGTAAGTGTGTCTGGCTACGGTTGGGAAAACCGATCAAAGGCTGTGGTCATCGGACGCGGAGACTTATCGATCGATGCATTGACAGGAAGTGTCCTCGCGAAGAAGCTGGACTCTCCGTTATTGCTGACCACGTCCAAATCACTTCCGGAGACGGTCCTGAATGAAATCAAACGCCTTCAGCCTGAAAAAGTCTACTTACTGGGCGGAAGCAACGCCATCGGTACAAATGTGGAAACACAGTTAAAAGGTCTATCTTTTATCAATGATGGGGACATTACCCGCATCAGCGGAAAAGAGCGTTATGAGACAGCAGTCAAAGTGGCGGACGAAATTAACAACAAGGATGAAATCTTTGTCGTGACAAAAGACGAGAAATCTCCCGATGCCCTGTCCATCGCTTCGTATGCAAGCATGATGCAGATTCCGATTCTGTATACAACTAAGGATACCCTTCATGAAAGTGTAGAAGCATATATGAAGGAAAATGCGATCAAGAACGTAACCATCATCGGAGGCCAATCAGCCGTCTCATCCGGAGTGGAGCGTGAACTAGCTAACCTGGCACCGAATGTCACACGTGTGTACGGCCTGGATCGTTACCAAACAAGCTTGACGATTGCAGAAAAATACAGTGATCAATTTGAAGAAAAAACATTATTCTTTGCTCGCGGAGACGTCTTCATCGATGCCCTGCCAGCATCTGCCCTTGCAGCAGCAATGAAATCACCACTCGTCCTGACGCGTAAAGATGCGCTGCCGGATCATGTAGGGGACTGGCTGGATAAACGTACCGTTCTCGCCGATACGTACTTCCTCGGAGGTAACGGAGCGATCAACGAAACTGTTCGACGCGATATCCAAGAAGCATTTGCTGATTGATTTGAATCTCGAATACAAAAACTTATTGAACACACAAATGAGCAGTCTTATTCGTAACTGAATGAGGCTGTTTCTTTTCTATTATTTTGAGTGTCTTTTGAGTGTTTTAAATTAGCGGAATATTTCCGGTTATCTTGCAGAATAGAGTTGGGATCGGGTGATATAAGCGGAGCTTTTCCGGTTAAGGCAAGATAAAGATGGTCTATTTTCATGCTTTTGAAGAAATAGCCGGAATAATTCCTTCTATTTCTCAATATTTTGATCATTATTTTTCAATAAGCGGAATTTCTCCGATTATTATTTGGGATGGGGGTTCTTTCTTGAACGGATTTCTTCTTTAGATTGTCTGTTTTAGTAGGGAAAGTGTTCCTGGAGGGGGAGTCAGAGCCATCTGAGAGTCAGGCTCCTTTAATGGGTTCATCCTCGCAGAACAATCCCACGAAATTCCAAATAATCATGCCACCATGTCGAAAAATCTTTACCCGTCTCTACCACCATACTCTTCCGGATCACAAATCCCTCTTTTCAAGAACTTTCTTTACCCGAATCCATACAAAATGGAACACTATCCCAGAATTATGACTATAAAACAAGTTTGTAACACATATTTAACATATAGGAATTTATAAAAGTCTGTCCTTTTCACAGTGTTCCCAACGAAGAGACAGCCTTAGGGACACATGGAACAAAGCATTTTCAAATGACCGGTTTTCATGTATAATTTTTTATTGTTGTTCAATTATCGATACTTAACAGGGTGCGTCCCTTTTTATATAAGAAAAGCTGACATGAAAGAGACGATAGTCCTCACAGGGAAGGAGTTTGTAATGAAGAAACAGTTTGCTGCTCTATTAATGTTGACCACGATCCTGATCAGTGGGTGCGGGGATCAGCCATTGAAATTCAGAAATCTATTGGAAGCCGATCAATATATCCGCAATAATATTGAAAATACGGATTGGAATACCTTTAAGCTTATGCTGAGTCCGGATAATACAGTGACGGAGACGGATTTCAATTATCTCAAGGAGAAACTTACTTCTCAGCACAAGAGTTATTTTCACACCGAAGCCGTCGATAGATTCTATCGTTTCAATAAACAGAATGAGCTGGTGTATATGACAGAGTGGGAGAAGAAAGACGGAATTCTCCTGTTAAAAGATATAGATTATATTCAATAAACTAAAAAGACAATGAGGAGTTTAGTATGAATTTTTCCACACTCATGAACAAGTATGAGCCGAGGCTGAAGCAGATCATCTTGATTTTAGTGGCCGGATATTTGTTCTTCGCGCAGTTCTCTACTCAAGCAAAATACATTAAGCTGCTACCTGTACCGGTTCCGGCGGTATTGACATTGGGAGTCGGGGGATTATTATTTCTCTACTACTTGCTCAATCGAAAAAAATTAACGCAAACCTCTGAGTTTGATAAGTATTTGAAACGTTTCCTGCTCCTATTCCTGATTTCATTGGGACTGGCCGTACTATCTGCCTTTTATACGGCTACAGTATTAAATAGTGTAGAATATATGAACTATCTGAAAAGCTCCATGATCACGCGGATCGCTTACTATATCAGCTTTTTCATGTTTGTTTATTTCGGCTACCGCCTTCTCGTCAATGAGCCGAAGGATAGTAAGAGCATCATCAAAGTCTACCCGCTGTCGATCACTCTTCTAGTGGCGGTGGCATTTTGGCAGCTGGCTTATTTCATATTTAATATTCCTTTCCTGAATTTGAACACGCGATCCTTCGTTCACAGCGTGGAAGGAGTAACCCTGTTCGATTTCAGGATCACGTCCTTCACCAATGAACCGAGCTATATGGGACCATTCCTGATAGACCTGATCATCCTCGGTTATCTTGTCGTGAAGCGTAAATGGGTCTATGCCGTCGCGTTGCTTCTGCCGACTCTTTTCATCCTGGCTTTCACTTTCTCAGTGAGTGCCTACTTTAATCTTGTCCTTGTCATCGGATTCTTGATGGTCTATCTCATGTTCCATCCAAGATTCCCGAAAAAGATCCTCTGGATGATTCCACTTGTCGCCATTATCGGAATCGCCGGTCTATATCTTGTGAATCCTGATCTTCTGGCCAAATTCTTCTCACCTATTTGGGGGAGAAGGGATAATCTATTCGATCCCGCACAATCGAGCCGGATCTATATGTACGTCATGCCTTTTAAATGGTTGTTCGACCATTCCATCGTTTCAGGGTTATTTGGATACGGTCCGGGAGCCTATGAATTCCTGGCAGGCACGAAGATCGTCCCACATACTCAGATGAGCCTGGCGATATCCGCCAATAATATGTTCATCGATGTTTTATTCGAACAAGGAGTAGTAGGACTTCTCCTTTTACTCGCAGGTCTTTTATCCATCGCCGTTTTCCTATTAAAGAACGGGATGAAAAATATGTACTACTTCATTGCATTGACGGAGTACTTTCACCTGATGGTCACATCCTTATACAGAGCGGACTATGTAACACCAAGATTCTGGGCAGTTCTATTAATCATCGCCGTGCTGGTGAAACTCGGTGAAATGAAGCACAAGCAAAATGTAACGGAGTGATACAGTTGAGTTCATATAAAATCTTTCTATCATATTTGATCTTTGTGGTTCTTTTGTTCGGCATTGTCGTTGGCGTGAAAACAAAAGAGGTGCAAAAAAGTGAATATAAATCGGTCGGAAATGAATATTCACTCCTGAACTTTGGCTTGGGGGAACGGTATCAGGAAGTGTCCAAGGTCATGAAAGATCCCGACTCCAAGGATGAAGTACTGGATGACGCCAAACAGAAGCTCCGCGTTCATTTTACCGGCGGCGAAGCGGACTATTTGATTA
The DNA here is from genome assembly GCF_002563655.1 of Bacillus sp. es.034. Taxonomy (GTDB): domain Bacteria; phylum Bacillota; class Bacilli; order Bacillales; family Bacillaceae_B; genus Rossellomorea. Next base: position 1,121,356 of record NZ_PDIY01000001.1, read on the forward strand.
CATCCAATAAAAAATTCAAGATCGAAAAGACGATCAACGTAGGAGATGATCTTGAAAAGGTCATCGATAACCATTTGGAATTGGACCTTTTCGAATACAAAGCAGATGAAGCGGATGAACAGTCCTATGTCTATATGATCGTGGACGAACAAAGCGTCGTATTTGAAGTGAAAGAAGGAAAAATCGCAAAAATCCTGCTTGCCCAAGAGGAAATCCCGGTTGTTGAACTGATCGGTGCCCTTAATGAGGATCTGGCAACAGATGAATTTCTGGAGATGACCGATGAGGAGCTTCTGGATAAATCCAAAAAGCTCAGCTTCCGGATCGACTACGAGAAAAACAATCGGAAAGTACTTTCAGATGAATTCCAGCAATATCTCGATGCAGGTCTTTTACCGGAAACCCCTCTTCCAATCGGATATTCAGAGAAGAACTTATTCGGTAAATACGGTGAACCCGTATACATCTTCGAAGGGAAAGGCGATGTCGAATTCTTCTATTACTACAAACAGTTCAACGCATTTGTAGGATACAACGAAGATAAACGACTCATCGAAATCAAGTTCCCGGTCAATATCCCTGCAGATGAATTTGAAAAGATCCATGGCGATCTTGAAAATGACCTGGATCTCGGTGATAACGAACTGAAGCTAACCGAAGAAAATGGAATGATTACGGAAATCATTTTAAAAGAGAAGTGATGGAAAAGGTGCAGCCTGGATGGGCTGCACCTTTTTCTAGCTTTGATGAGGTAACTGGTGAGACGGTCCCGTAAAGGAAATTCGACCCTAAACCACAAAAAAAGAAGCAGACACCCCTACCAGGCATCTGCTTCTTTTAAACGAGTCCATTCTTATTTCTCATACCGGAAAATCTCTCTGAATGCTTTACTGTAATACCCGAACGGCTCTTCCAGATGACGATATTTCTTCAACGTAAAGAGAGTCAGCAGCACTACGGCTGTCGGAGTATTGTACATTCTCTTAAACAGAGGTCCTTTTCCGATGAAGGATTTTTCATATAAGCGGGTCTGCATGTCGGGTTTCTCGTGGTTCACGACTACCTTCGGGAAATAGCTGATGGACTTGTTATGCCGAGCTAAATCAAATAAGAAGATATTCTCTTCCCCTGAAGGATAGATCGCGCCCAATCCGAACTTCTCGTCGAATTGAATGAGAGAGCGTTCGATGTTCGCCGTTTGGATGAAAATTTCGATAGAAGATTTCTTTAACAGCTTACCGGTTGTAACCTGTTTCTGTTCTTCTTCGTCATATTCTTTATAGTAAACATTTTTGATCGGATCATAGATTTGAAAGCAGGCAACATCGGTTTCGAGATTATCGTGAAAATAATCCACGACTACTTGGAATGAATCATCATTATACCAGCAGTCGTCATCAGAGAACGTAAGAATGCTTCCCTTGGCATGCTCTATCCCAACATTGCGGGCGAGTGACAATCCTTTGCGATCGATTTCAATATGATTGTATTTAAAGTTAACATCTTTTAAAACGGATGTAATATAATTGTGATTGTCTTGTGATACAATAATGACTTCGAAGTCTTTATATACTTGATTATTAAGACTTTCAAACAATCGTTTCAATTCCTCTGGTTTCGTTCCAAGAGTTGGTACGATTACACTAATCATTTTCTTCATCCTCACATCTGAAATTACTCGCTATATTATAGCACATTAAACCTGTGAGATTAAGAAATCAATAACATATGGTATAATACTCGTGAAATTTAATGATTTTGGCTCATCAAGAGCGTAAATGAGCCACATTCTGCAGAAACTATTTAAAAGACTTCGAACCAGTAGAATAAGAACAAGTGATTTATACAAAACTAAGAGGTGAGTTCTTTGAGAGTGAAAAAAGCGATTATCCCGGCAGCGGGGTTGGGAACACGATTCCTGCCGGCAACAAAGGCACAACCGAAAGAAATGTTACCAATTGTAGATAAACCTACAATCCAATATATTATTGAAGAAGCCGTCAACTCGGGGATTGAAGATATCCTGATCGTTACAGGCCGCGGAAAACGCGCCATCGAGGACCACTTTGATAAATCGTTGGAACTTGAAGAAATGCTTGCGATGAAAGAGAAATACGATGAGCTTGAGCAGATCAAGCAAATCTCTCATCTTGCAGACATTCACTATATCCGCCAAAAAGAACCAAAAGGACTTGGACATGCGATCTGGTGTGCGAGAAAATTCATCGGCGACGATCCTTTCGCTGTCTTACTTGGGGATGACATCGTGGTTTCCGAGAAACCTTGTTTAAAACAATTGATCGATGAATTCGAAGAAAAGGAATCGAGCATCATCGGGGTACAGGAAGTTCCGGACGAGGACGTATCCAAGTATGGTGTCATCGACGTAGAAGACCCGACGAACGAAGGTCCGCTTTTCAAAGTCAAAGGACTTGTTGAGAAACCGAAACTGGAAGACGCCCCTTCGAACATGGCCATCATGGGACGTTATGTCCTGACACCGGATGTCCTGGATATCTTAGGGAACCTGGAACCTGGTCAAGGAAACGAAATCCAATTGACGGACGCCCTGCAGAAATTAAATGAAAAGCAAAATGTTTACGGGTATTCTTTTGATGGTAAAAGGTATGATATTGGAAACAAATATGGCTTCGTTCAAGCAACAGTCGAGTTTGCTTTAATGAGGGATGACCTTAAAGGTCCATTGAAAGATTGGTTAAAAGACATCATTTCAGAATGAACAAGGAGAAGTTAAGATGAATATTTGTGTAATTGGTACAGGTTATGTAGGACTTGTTTCGGGTGTTTGCTTCAGTGACGCCGGGAACAAAGTGACTTGTTTAGATATAGACGCCCAAAAGGTGGAAAACCTGAAAAATGGGATCATTCCCATTTATGAGCCGGGCTTAACAGAATTAGTAGAGAAGAACATCAATGAAGGTCGCTTATTCTTCACAACAGATTATACTGAGGGAATGAGTGACGCGGATCTGGTCATCATCGCAGTCGGTACGCCACCTAAAGAAAATGGCGAGGCGAACCTGCAGTATATCGAAGCGGCTGCCCGCTCGATTGCCGAACACCTGAACGATTACAAAGTGATTGTCACGAAGAGCACAGTGCCAGTCGGGACAGGTGCCATGATCAAGGGTGTCATCAAAGAGGTAGTCGGACATGAGGAATTCGATGTCGCATCCAACCCTGAGTTCCTTCGCGAAGGATCGGCCATTCACGATACGGTGAATATGGAAAGAGCGGTCATCGGTGTGGAATCAGAGAAAGCGGAAGCGATCCTGAAGGAATTACATGCTCCTTTTACCAAAAATATCGTCGTGACGAATATTGAAACATCTGAAATGATCAAATACGCATCCAATGCGTTCCTTGCAACGAAAATCAGCTTCATCAACGAAGTGGCGAACGTGTGCGAACTTGTAGGGGCAGACGTAACGAAAGTGGCAGAGGGGATGGGATATGATCCACGGATCGGTCCACAATTCCTGAACGCCGGCATCGGATACGGAGGTTCTTGCTTCCCTAAAGATACAAGCGCCCTTGTGAAGATTGCCGATCAAGTAGGCTACGACTTCAAAATCGTGAAAGATGTAGAAGCAGTGAACGGGCTTCAGCGCTTCAAAGTGGTCGACAAGCTTGTGGAAGCCTTCGATGGCGACCTGAAAGACAAGAAGATTGCCGTCCTCGGTCTTGCGTTTAAACCGAATACGGATGATATGAGGGACGCACCTTCTGTCGACGTCATTCCTAAGCTGCAAGAGCTTGGAGCGGATATCCTCGCCTATGACCGCATTGCAGAGAAGAATGCAAAGGTATTGATTCCAAACCTTCGTACAGGTGATGATCTATATGAAGTCATCCAGAATTCAGATGCCATTCTGATCCTGACGGAGTGGGATGAAGTGAGAGAGCTTGACCTTGAGAAAGTGTCTACGCTTGTAGAAAGCAAAGTGATCGTAGATGGTCGTAACATTTTCGACCCTGCCCATATGGAAGAGAACGGATTCTATTATGCATCCATCGGCAGAAAAACCGTCACATCATAATAAAAAAGGTGGATCCTTTACATGGGTCCACCTTCAATCGGTATGAGAGGAAGTCATGATATGATACTAGAAATAATCTTTTGGCTGCTGATCCTGCTTTCGGTTTATATCTATGCCGGTTATCCGATTCTCTTGAAACTCATAAGTGGAGTCATAAAGAAGGAACGAATGACGGAAACTGGCTATGAACCAAAGGTAACGCTCTTTATCGCAGCATACAACGAAGAGAAAGTCATCGCTGAAAAAGTTCAAAACTCTGTGGAACTTGATTATCCACAGGACAAGCTTGAAATCATCGTTGTCTCAGATGATTCATCAGACAGAACGAACGACATCGTCAATGAATTCGTGTTGAAGTATCCGAACGTGAAGCTGAATGTCGTGAAAGGAAGAAAAGGGAAGACGGCAGCACTTAACAAGTCCGTCCCTCTTGCAACAGGTGAGGTCCTCGTATTCTCGGATGCGAACTCCCTTTACCAAAAGGACGCCGTCCATCACTTAGTGAAGCACTTTAAAGATGAGGAAATCGGCGGGGTTTGCGGAGAGCTTCGCTTGACGAATCCGACCAATTCATCCATCGGGGAGTCAGAGGGTGCTTATTGGAAGTATGAAAAGCTCCTTAAGATGCTTGAGACGGCAACAGGTACGACCATCGTAGCGAATGGTTCCATCTATGCCCTGCGTAAAGAATTGTTCAAAGAAATGAATCCGAATGTAGGGGATGATATGCAGAACCCGTTGATCATCATCAGCCAGCAAAAGAGATTCGTCTATGAACCAAATGCGATCACGATGGAAGAAACGTCACCGAAGTCTTCGGAAGAGTTCGGGCGGAAGGTACGGATCGTCACACGAAGCTTTACTGGTATCATGAGCTATAAAAGTGTACTGAATCCGTTCAAGAATTTCGATTTCTTCTATAAATACATGTCACATAAATTCCTGAGATGGTTAGTTCCTTATTATATGGTTGCGATCTTCATCATCAATCTATTCTTACTGGATCAACCGTTATATCAAGTCATGTTCGGTTTACAGTTATTATTCTATATCCTCGCATTACTAGGAAAAGTGACGAGCAATAAGATTACCTATATTCCATATTACTTCTGCCTGGTGAACTATGCAGCCCTCCTCGGTACCTTGAGAGCGATTTCCGGTAAGAGGCAGGCCACTTGGACACCAACTAGCAGATAATGGGAATGAAACCCGATTTGAGTCGACTCAAATCGGGTTTTTCTGTGTAATCATGTCAAATCATACAACGAATTGTCATACCCTGACTTTATAAATATAACAAATAGTGTTAAAATTTTATTACAATTATGTAAACGGGGTATAAAAAATTATGAATCTAGTAAACAAGCTGAAACAAGGATTACGATCCATATGGCAGGACAAACTTTTATTGATTTCGGCCATTGGACTGTCCATTAAAGTCGTCTTATTTTATTTATTTTTAGGAAAAGGGTTATTCGAAGTGAAGAGCTTATTAGTCACCCTTCCAGGGACCATTCTGATGCTGTTCTCTTTCGTGTTCCTCTTTAAGACGTGGGCGAGGAAGTCAGTGATCATCATCATCAATGTGGTAGCGACGTTCTTATTGTTGGCTCAACTTTGGTACATCCGCTACTTTGGGACACCACTGTCCTTTTTTGCTCTCCTTCAAACAACGAATCTATCCGGACTCGGACCGAGCATCCGGGAGCTTATGAACGGACTGGATATCCTATTCATCGTCGATATCATCGTCCTTTTGGTATTGGTGAAAAAGAAATCTTTCTCGATCCCAAAGATACATTGGAGAACATTTGTTATCGCCTTCTTGGCAGGTTTCTGTATTCTTGCCGTCAAGCCAATGAAAAATCACTACATCGATGGAGCTCCATTTGCACAAATCTTTAAGATTTACGATCGATATGATTACATGATGAAATTCAATCCACTTCAATACAGTGCACTGGATCTGTACTTGTTCTATCAAAATAACCGATATATGAACTTAAGTGACGAAGAAAGACAGATGGTGGAAGATTGGTACGCCAAGAAAGATGAATTCCGCAAAGAAGATAAGGATCTGCATCCGGAATATAAGGGGATTGCAGAAGGCAAGAACCTGATCGTGATCCAATCCGAATCGCTGGAAAATTGGGTGCTCGGACAGAAGATCAACGGCAAGGAAATCACGCCGAATCTTAATCGCCTGCTGGATCACAGCATCTATGCTTCAAACTTCTACCCTCAAACGAAAGGTGGCAGGAGCTCGGATGCCGAGTTCATCTTGAACACGTCCATGCTTCCTGTAGCAGAAGGAAGTACCTTTTTCAGGTACCCAACAAACGATTATACAACCCTTCCAGGCCTCTTGAAGGATAAAGGGTATTCCACGTTGGCCTTTCATGGTGACGAAGGAACCTACTGGAACAGAAGAGAAGCATATCCCCACATCGGGATCGATAAATATTATGATATAGAGGATCTGGAAGAAGGAGAACATATCGGCATGGGTCTGAGCGATGTGGAATTCTTCAAACAATCCGTCGACATTTTAAGCAAAAAAGAAGATCCTTTCTACGGTCTGATGATCACGCTGACAAGTCATACGCCGTTTATCCTGCCAGACACGTATCGAGAGCTGGAATTTGAATCTCAATATAGCGAAACGTCTGCAGCAAATTACCTGCAAACAATCCACTATCTGGATATGGCGATCGGGAAGATGATGGCCGACCTGGAAGAGCGGGGCATGATGGATGATACCATCGTCGCGATTTACGGAGATCATGCTGGATTTGAAAACAGCTACAAAGAAAAAATGATGAAAGAAAATCCAAAAGTCAAGGGAATCGATGAATTGGGAAGAGTACCTTTCATCATTTACAATCCTGAATTTGAGAAGCTTGAAATCACGAAAGCCGTAGGTCAGGTCGACATGTACCCAACTTTGGCTTACATGCTTGGAATTCCTGAAGAAAAATATGCCCAGACCATCACAGGACGAAACATCCTGACGACAAAAGAGAGCTTCGCCGTGATTCCACTGGAAAACAAAATCATCATGGAAAACGAGGCAGATCAGGAGCACAAAGAGTTCGAATTACGTGCACAGCAAGTGTCTGATCTGGTCATCCGCAGTAATTACTTTGAAGAAGATGAAAAATAAAAGAGTGAACGCCTGTCTCCTTGTGGGATGGGCGTTTTTTCTTTGAATGAGACTGGATGGAGGCGGGAGCTAGATAAAGAAAATTCGACATGCCGGCATGATTATGGTTAAATGTCGCATGAAAATCTAGAATCCCGCATGAAAAACCCATAACCCGCATGATTATCTTCAATCCGGCATAATTCCCTTCAAATCCAGCATGATTTTTCAGCGAGGACACCCCTATTAGGAGAGCCTGCTACTTATACGTCCCTAAATACTCGTCCAGAACCACACTCCCAGCTAAAATAGACAATCTAAAGGTGAAAAATCCGATTCATTGGATAAAAAAAGCTAAACGAGATCCTCAGCTATCGTTAAAAGCCGTCTAAGGGCCTCTCCTGCGATTCAAGGCATGTCCGAGTAGATACCCTTAAATCAACTACATGAATCCAAATATGAAGGCTCAGACGCGATTCAATGCGATTCGTGTCGAAAGGGAAATGATCAACATTCAAATCACAAAAAAAGAAAACCTTGGATAACCATCCAAGGTTTTCTAGTAAACTAGTATTTCGAATAAAAAAACGTGTGCTTATTAACGTTCGCGCAGTTTCTTCATCGTATTAAGAAGCGGTTTGTGCTGACCGATCAGTCCAACCACTTCTGCAGTCAGTTGAATGAGTACAACGAGCACGGCAGAGAATAGGATCGCTCCCCATAGGGTAGATCGGGTGAAAAGAATCGCACATAGTCCGAAAAATGCTCCGATCGCATAAATGATCAGTACGGTTTCTTTATGAGAGAAGCCCATGGCCAGTAAGCGATGGTGTAGATGGGATTTATCAGGTGCTGAAATCTTTTGTTTATTAAGGATACGTCGGATGATGGCAAAGAACGTATCAAAGATCGGTATAGCCAGGATGATAATTGGAACAACTAAACTGAAGATCGTCACACTCTTGAATAATCCGAGCAATGATATGATCGATATACAATATCCAAGGAACAGTGCTCCTGTGTCACCCATGAAGATCTTTGCTGGGTTAAAGTTGAAGAACAGGAATCCGATGGTCCCACCGATTAAGATAACTGTAAGGGCAACGACCACGTATTGTCCGTTCATAGCTGCAAGAGCCATGATGGATGTCATGGCGATGACGGATACACCGCCTGCCAGTCCATCTAATCCATCAATCAGGTTGATGGCATTGGTGATACCGACAATCCATAGAATCCCGAACACATAACTGAAATTCCCCAAATATATACGCTCTGCCACAAACGGCAATGTTATAAAGTCAATTTTGAAATCCGCAAACACGACGATGCATGCCGCGAGGATTTGTCCAACAAGTTTCGCTTTTGGTGATAGGGTAAAGCGGTCATCAAGGATCCCGACGATCAGGATGATTCCTCCCCCAAGAATGACAGGCCATAGCGGTAAGATCAAATCATTCAAGTACAACAGTCCGGCTGATGCACCGATGACGATCGCTAATCCACCTACACGGGGCATTAACCCTTTATGAACCTTTCGGTGATCCGGTTTATCGACAAAGCCAAATCGTTTGGCGAATTTGATCACTAATGGAGTCACTGCTACGGAAACAATTAAAGAAATAGCAAAAGCAATTACAAAATCAATTAGAGAGTACATTCGTTCACCTCTTTTTCTTCTATAGGCACTCCAATTGTAAGAATAACACATAATTAATGATGTGCAACACTTTTTTAAAGGGAACAATTACTAAAGTGCGTAGCGGGTTCATTTGTCAAAAAATGAAGGGATTTTACTTACTTAGACGTCTAAATTCAGTGGAAAGTTTCAAAAAGTAACAAGTTATTTACTACTACCCCATAACCAGATGATCTTAAACGTCAGTTTGTCCGATTAATTTCACCATTGTAGGCGATATTAATGGAGAGCACTATCCGTCAAAAGAGTCATTTTTTCGATGGTACTCTCTATACGATTAGTATGAGTTTAATGATGACATTGTAAGAAAAAAGATTTTTCCAATCTAAAAAATTTCACGAGTCGGTTCCCAAAGGGGATTCAAGGTATTCCACATCACCCTCCGTTATGAGGGCCTGCCCATTTGTCAGCTCCGTCATCCATTCCGTGAATCCAGACGTATTCGCTTCTTCCACATAGACATCAACCTCTACAGACTCCAGATAATGAATGTCCTTCAGTTGATAAGGGGAGGATCTCACTTCATTTTCGACTTTCCCGAGCCACGTATAATCAATCGTGGACTTCATGATGCGCATCAATCTTCTCTCGACGATCCCTGTTGCATTCAAGCCTTCCGAGGTAGCCCGTCCATACGCACGGATCAGACCGCCTGCCCCAAGCTTGATCCCGCCGAAATAACGTGTAACGACAACAACCGTATCTTTAAGATCCCGTTTTTTTAACACTTCAAGCATGGGAACACCCGCTGTCCCACTCGGTTCCCCGTCATCGTTCGCTTTCTGGATCATATTCTGTTCGCCGATCATATAGGCAGAGCAGTTATGATTGGCATCATGGTGCTTCTTTTTGATCGATACGATGAATTCCTGGGCTTCTTCCTCGGTCTCGACCCGATTCACATAGGTGATGAATCTGGAGCGTTCAATATTGATTTCATTTTCTCCGTAACCCTTGACGGTATTATACTGATGTAGCAAGATCATTTCTCCTTTCACGATTGCCGCAGCTTGCGACAAAGTCCGCGCTTTTATCCTAATTCTACTATATAGAAAAATGGTGAAGAATGCACAATTCTAGCTGTTTTTCGAGGTAAAAACTGGCTCTACATGAAATAATGGTAATACAATGTAATCAAACTTTAATCTCCGACAATATGTGACATGGTATAATGGACGCTGATAGTAATACTTCAGTTGTTCCAACGTTTCTTTAGGGAAGCCGAATGGTCTAGATAATTGCCATAGTTTCTCTATTATTCCTGGAGCGAATAATCCCTTGGTAGAAGTATTACATAGGAATATGCCTAGATGAATAAAGGAGTTTCGTGACTTTCCCTTGAATTGATAATAGGTACGTTCTAGTATAAATGAACAGTAGGTCTTTGGGCGTGTTGTGCCCTGAGCGGATAACACCGATTATTACTATGCAAGGATAGTTTTCTTGAAGCTAGGCGGACGACTATTGTGGAACAAAAGAGGGGTGTACCGTGTCACTTAAAAAAATAGACACCAAGATGTTGGATAGCATCCTGAAAAAGATGGTCGATACGGTTGACGAAAGTAAGGATGAGATCTTCCAGATTGGCGAACAATGTCGAAATGATTATGAAGATTTGATGAGAGAACTACTGGAAGTGAAAGAAATGGTCCTGAAGGTGATTGATGAAGGAGATGATCTCCAACAGAAATCAAAGTTTGCACGGCTCAGACTATCTGAAGTCAGCAAGCATTTCCAAACCTATTCAGAAGACCAGGTAAGAGAAGCGTATGAGAAGGCTCATGACCTGCAGATGAGGCTATCCATGAACCGAGAGCAGGAAAAGCAGCTTCGGAACCGCAGGGATGAACTGGAAAGACGCTTGCAGACACTCGGGGACACGATTGAAAAGGCAGAGAATCTTTGCTCACAAATATCCGTCGTTCTCAATTATCTAAATAGTGACTTAAGGCAAGTGGGTGAGGCGTTAGAGGACGCGAAGCAGCGGCAGGATTTCGGGCTCAGGATCATTGAGGCCCAGGAGGACGAGCGGAAACGCTTATCCCGTGAAATTCATGACGGCCCTGCACAAATGATGGCCAATGTGATGATTCGTTCGGATCTGATTGAACGAGTGTTCCGAGAGAAGACAACTGATGATGCCATCACGGAAATCCGCGATCTGAAACGGATGGTCCGCTCAGCCCTGTATGAGGTCCGCCGCATCATCTATGACCTCAGACCAATGGCGCTTGATGACCTCGGGTTGATACCGACCCTCAAAAAATACTTGAGTACAATCGAAGAGTATAACCAGGAGACCTCCATACAGTTTGTGAATATGGGGCTCGATATCAGACTTCCTTCCAAATTCGAAGTCGCTCTGTTCCGGTTGGTACAAGAAAGTGTCCAGAACGCCCTTAAGCACGCAGAAGCCACGCATATCCAAGTTAAAGTAGAAGTAAAGAAAGACCAAATAACAGTTGTCATCAAAGACAACGGCAAAGGATTCGATAAAGACATACAGAAGACAGGATCCTTTGGAATCATGGGGATGAAAGAACGTGTCGACCTTCTCGAAGGAGACATCACGATTGACTCAAAAGTAGGGGCAGGGACGGTCATACTGATCCAGGTTCCGCTTAATACGTAAATTTTTCCAAGGTTTAGGGAGGCGAAAGACATGGCAACAAATATTGTTATCATTGACGATCACCAGCTTTTCAGGGAAGGGGTTAAACGAATCCTCGAATTCGAACCTTCTTTCAACGTAGTAGCAGAAGGTGATGACGGTTCAGATGCAATGAACCTCGTCGAAACACATGAACCCGACGTAGTCCTCATGGATATCAACATGCCTGAGACAAACGGCGTGGAAGCAACTCGTGAACTAATGGCCAAGTATCCGGATACGAAAGTCATCATCCTGTCCATCCACGATGATGAGAACTATGTGAACCATGCGCTGAAGACAGGGGCTCTTGGCTACCTTCTAAAAGAGATGGACTCAGATGCCTTGGTTGACGCTGTGAAAATCGTCGCGGAAGGCGGTTCGTACGTACATCCGAAAGTAACGCATAATCTGGTTGCAGAATACAAGCGCCTGGCAAACGCCCAGAACTCAGGCGGGTTCCAGCAATCCGAAGTTCGCCGCCCGCTTCACCTGTTAACACGCCGCGAATGTGAAGTATTGCAAATGCTTGCAGACGGTAAAAGTAACCGTGGCATCGGTGAAGGCTTATATATCAGTGAAAAAACTGTTAAAAATCATGTAAGTAATATACTTCAAAAAATGAACGTGAACGACCGTACCCAGGCAGTGGTGACTGCGATTAAGAATGGCTGGGTGGAAGTACGATAAGTACCGGTTGATAGATAGAGTATTGTTAATTTGTTGTTGAGAGAGCGGCCCTTCTGGTGGAGGGTCGTTTTTTGATTGTCTTTTTTGGGAGGGGATCGTGCTGGATTAGAAAAAATCCACTTCCCAAACCAGGAAGTGGACTAATCTAATGCTTTCTCCGTGCAAAGTCCACAAACCGGAACATGTCCAGCCTGTGCCGCGATTCTGTGTACTCAAACAACGTCGCATCTTTTAAATGTACATAGTTCTTCACAACCACCACATGATCATATTCATTCAGGTCCAGGTACTCGCGGTCCTCATCCGTACACTCTTCCACAACGATTTCTTTTTTGGCAAAATCGATGGGTAGCTGGAGCTCGCCCTCGAGATATTCATAGATGGAGTTCTCGCATATTTCTTTCGTCAGCAAAGGGACTTGTTCTTTCAGGAAATAGGACTTGTCCAGAATGATTCTTTCGCCGCCGATTTTGCGGGAGCGGACGACTTTCCAAATTTCTGCGTCTCGGGACGTCTCGAGTTGAGCAGCGATCCCGTCATCGGCAGAGATCAAGCCAAAGTCGTGGACGAACGTTTCGATCTGGTCCCGCCCCATGGATGTCTGCAGCTCCTTGAAGCTTACAAGGCCTGAAATCGGAAAACTCATACGGGACACGTCGAGGACGAGGGATCCTTTTCCGCGCAGCTTCTGTATCAACCCTCTTTGAGCCAATAATGTAAGCGCTTTACGTATAGTCTCACGAGAAGTGGCATAGATCACCGAGAGCTCGTTTTCCGATGGCAGGATGGAATTCGCAGGATACGTGCCATTCTGTATTTTTTCAGAGAGATCCTCGAAGATTTGTTGGTATTTATTGCTTTTCGTCATAATATCACCTGCTATTATTTTACCATAATTAATAGGAAGAAATGAGATTGAACTTGAGTGTTGTGAATATTTTCAATAGAATGGAGATAGTGCGAATTTTAGAAAAGGGTGAAGAGCATTGTCGAAACAGCATTGGAAGAAAATCATGTTGGGAATTGGCATGAGCACATTATTATTGGGTGCTTGTGGGGCAGACGAAGAGAAGAAGGAAGACAAAGAAACGGCAAAGAAAACAGAAGAGGTCAGCCCGAGTGAAGATCCTGCAACAGATGAGGCGGCATCCCTGACCCAAATGACGCAAATCGTGGAGGACGCAAGTGAACTGAAGGAAGCGGAAGGGATCCCCGCAGAGGAAAAATCGGCGATCGACGCAGCCTTTAATCAATATATCAATGCCTTTAACGAAGAAGATTTCGATTCATATATGAGCGTCATCTCGAAGACACCTGTGAACTTCAAGTACGAAGATGAAGAGCGCTATGTGAAGCAGATCTTTGATACAGTCGATTCGAAGCGCAAAGTGGATAATGTGAAGATCATCAACTATGCAGGCAAGAAAGCGGATGTCTATGCTGAGATTGAAGCCACGACGAAGGATCCGAACAGTGATAAGGAAGTGACCCGTTCCGGGAAGCAGGTAACCGTCTTTCATAAGAAGGACGATGGATGGAAGGTTGCGGCGATTTTCTTCTTGGCTAGTGAGGGAGAAGAGGGAGCAACAGAATAATGAAGAAAGGCTGTGCCCGGGCACAGCCTTTTACTTTTGATTCAATTGGTGATAAAGGTTAAATAGTCCATCGAGTTCCTGGCTGAGCTTCACCGTCGCAGGATGTGATAAGCCGTGGTATTGGGCAAAGTACTTTAATTCCAGGCGTTTTGATTCCATTTCTTGCTTGAGGGTTTGAACCATTGGAGCAGCATTCATGGCAGGAACTCCTTTTTCCTTTATTATCCCATAAACGTGTTTTAATGTTAACTTGAAAATAAATTCGGTTTACTTTTTGAAAAATTTAGAACGGACAACAAGTAAAAGGATGGCAAAGCCATAGTTGACAACGGCAATGACCACAAATGCAGGAAGCTGTTCAGGCATGGAAGTACCTGTGAAAATAGCAGGGCTAATGATGGCCAGTGGCATCGTGCCGCTGATGAATCCCATGATGGCGAAGACAAGCAGTCCGGTCCGGATGATTCTTCTAAGGGATGGATTATCCGAAAACATTAGCGCCCCTCCTAATATGTATTTTCCTCGCGGTCGGCTTCTTCCCGGATCTTCTTATCTTCATCCGTCACGTAGCCGTTATGTAAAACCTCTTCGATCAGGTTCCGGTTAAAAAAGACATTGTAGTCAGGTGAAATATTGCCTTCCGGATAAGGGACCCCGATATAGTCGTATTGTTTATTCGTGCTTACTTGGATTTGATTGTAGCCATAGATCATGACCGATTTGTCCACTTTAGACAGCTTTACAACGGTCCCAATGGGAAGAAGCTTAGTCGGATCCAGGCTTCCTTCTTTTACTTCCTCTTTCTTATCAGGTTTATCTGCAGCGGTTTGACTGCAGCCAAGTAAAGTGAAGGTGATAAATATAAGCATAAATAGAAATTTAATTTTCATCTTGTTTCCTTTCATTCTTCCGATTCTTCTCCATATCCTCTTCTACTTTTTCCCTCATCAGTTCTTCTGCAGGAGAAACGAGTCCCGGATGAATGACGTCTTCGATAAGCTCACGATTGAAGAAGACGTTGAATTCTTCTGTCAGGTTTCCTTCAGGATAAGGGACCGCTATGTAATCGAAGATGGTCCCGGTCTTTTTTTGAATTTGGTGACGGCCGTAGATCATGACCGGTTTATCTACCTTCTTTAATTTGACGACCGTTCCGATGGGGAGGAGACTGGTATCTTTTTTACTCATTATAAATCACTTCTTTCTTGAAAAGTTTTGAGCAGTCGATAGTCCTACTCTTGAGAAATCTTTTCCTTTTTAAAGAAAATGGAACGGATGAGGATGGAAGCTGCACATGTTCCGTAAATCACCAGGGCCAAGAGCAGAATGGCTGGCATCTGGGATTGCAGATCTTCCTGTGGTATACCCCATGTGACGAGGACAATCAAGCTGATGGTCCCCATGATGCCCATGAAGATGGGATATATAAGCAGAAGCAATCGAAATAAATTTCTGGATTTCTCTTTGGTGGTTGGCATGTGATCCTCCTTCATCTGGTTATTTCTTATCTTCTTCGAGTCCGCCTTTGACTCCTACGCCGATTCCGTAGGCGGCATAAACACCGGTTTCCATGCCGACTGATCCACTGACACCTGCGCTCCCTAAGGATACATCGACAGCGATGTACGGATCATAATCGAAACCGAACCACTCTTCTAGGGGCTCGTAGCCGAACCAATTAAGAGGTTCAAGTTTTATTTCCGATTTGGCGGCGGCAACCCCTATACCTGCGCTTGCAGTGTAGTTCTCTACATTTGCCTTCGCTTCAGCCTGACCAAAAGCCAGGTCAAGGGCGGCAGGTGAATTGTCATGGGCAAAGGTCGTTTTTGATGCAATCGCTTCCGTTTTCAATCCAATATTCTGTCCATAAAGAAGCGCCTCGCCAGTAGATTTAAATGAATAAGGGATGTCGGCGTCCATCTGTCCGTATATGAACTTTTGCTCCAGGAAGGAGGGGACGTTATCCATACTGCCGGTATCGATGACCGAACCGTTTAAATCAAATGAAAGATGACCATCATCATAGTCATTCGTAAAGTTCAGTCCTGCATTTCCAACCCCGTCAGAACCAAAACCGTCCTCTACTTTCTTATCTATGACATATTCATTTTTCTCCGGAGGGTAGCATACTCCGTAAGAAGTTTGTGCCTTACCTTCACTTGAAATAGCGAGATCATCTGAATAATAAGAGATGAATGAACTGGAATCCCCCTGCCCTTTCAACATCAACAATTGATTTAAGGAATCGTATTCACTCGAAATGGTCATTCTGGATACGAGCAGGCTTTCAAACTGCAACCTGTCAGAGAGCGTACTCATAAAAGGCTGGCGGTGGAAGGAGTGATTCAATTCTGTCCCTGAATAGCTTTCGACCGTGATCTTCCCATTCTTAAACATTCCCTCTATTTCATAAATATAACGTTTCATCAGCTGAATGTCATGGTCCACAGTATCCAGGGCTTTCGTTTGGTCAGTGTCGAATGAAGTTAAGTCCTCAAGGGTTTGCGTGACTTTTTGTTCGGCCCGTTTCGTATCGCTGAGGAACTTCTGATCCTGGATGGCAGGGATATGAACGATATCCCGAATGGAGTCCAATGTCTGATTCGTTTCATCTACAAGGTTCAGGGTGGTGCTTTCCGTTTTGTTCAGACCATCCCTCAGCTCCCCGTCGAGGAAGGGTTGACGGATAAATCCTGAAGTGTCGGATTCCAGTTGGGTGGAGGCCGATTTCAACACGGTCAAGATTCTTTCATAGTTTAGCAGTGTAAGGGTGTAGAATGTCAGAAAAGGGGTATGAAGATCCTGATAGAAAGACCGGACGGCTTCACCACCCTGCCCGCTGAAGGAATCGTGTGAACCGGAGAACTGCTCGACGGCTTGCCTGAGCTCTGTCAGCTGTTCTTTCTGGGTTTCAAGCTTGCTTCGCAAATCTTCTATACCGTTATGTAATGATTGGTTATCAAGAGTTTTCATTTTCCTCTAATTCCCCCTAACGCGACCGGATGGAAGCGGAAATGGTGTCGTCGACTTCTTTAAAGTCCTGGATGGCGTTGGTCGCCGATAGATTATTTGAAGTGAGAAGGTTCTTATACACCCGGGCGACATCCTCGAGCTGTATATTCAATTCATTTAATCTCGTCACCACGTCAAGGTGATTCGAGGACGCCATGTCCTTTAATAGGGCTGGTTCAAATGATTCCGTGGCAGCTTGGATGTTCTTCAAGGATTCATTGATTTCTCCCATGCGCAGGATAATGTTTTGGTTCATGGTCATCCTTCCTTTCTTTGTTCCTCTTCGATACGGGCACGTTCATTGGCGATACTCGTTTCGAGTGACTGGATCTCTGTCTTGAGTGAAGAAATTTTGTCTTCGATGGCTTTTATGGCCATGTCCATTTGGTGATGGGAAATATCTTTATAGGAAAAGAGCATATCTTCCCGTATTTCCGTGAAAGCGTTAGCTAACGTACCCTGCCAGGTAGCAGGGGTAAGGTCTGGTGCTGTAACGGATGATTGATGCTGGAGAAATTCACCTTGAAGGGCATTGAGGCTGGAGTGGGAGTTTCTCAAGCGGACAAGCTGTTCTTTTTTCTCATGTAGCTGGGAAGTCAAATATGATAAATAGGACAAGACTTTCATCCCCCTTTTTAATAGTAAACACACTCATTTATGGTATCAAATGGAAATGGTGAGTGGGTATGGGTTATTTGTACTGAAGTTTCTTTCGGGACTTAAATACCATATACCCATATTATGGGTTTATAATCGTCTATACGAAAAAAGGCATTGCTCAAATGAACAATGCCTCATCTTCTTTATTTTGTTAATCGAAACACCACAGACTCATACGGGCGAAGTGTGATTTGAGAATACACATTCCTCGCATCCTCATAATTCGAAATCAGAACCTCACTCGACCATCCTGCGAGATTCACCTCATCAGGAAGAGTGAACTCCGTCTCGCGAGCATAGAAGTTATTCACCACAAGCAGCTTTTCACCGTCACCATTCCGTACATAGGCAAAAATGTCAGGGTGATCTTCCAGGATCAGCTGGTAGTCACCGTCGACGATGATGTCGTATTCCTTACGGAGGCGGTTCAGCTTCTGGTAGTGATAGAAGACTGAGTTTTCGTCTTCCAGCGCCTGCTCTGCATTGATTTCCTGATAGTTCTTCGCAACAGGGATCCAAGGGGTACCGCTTGTGAACCCGGCATTCTCGTCATTGTTCCACTGCACCGGAGTCCGTGAGTTGTCACGGGACTTGTGGCGGAGGATCTCCAGGATCTCTTCTTCCGTTTTTCCTTGTTCTTTCAATATATTGAATGTATTGAGGGACTCCACATCACGGTACTCCTTGATGCTCGTGAACTTCGGATTCGTCATCCCGAATTCTTCTCCCTGATAGATATAAGGGGTACCCTGCATCAGATGGATCGTCGTTGCGAGCATCTTCGCCGATTCGTTCCGGTACTTTCCATCGTCACCGTAGCGGGACACGATCCTTGGCTGATCATGGTTGCACCAGAAGAGGGCGTTCCATCCGCCGCCTTTATGCATTTCCCGCTGCCAGGTAGAGAGGATTTCCTTCAATTTAAGAAAATCGAAGTCAGCAACCGACCATTTCTCCCCGTTCGGGTAATCCACCTTCAAGTGGTGGAAATTGAAGGTCATGCTGAGCTCATTGCGGTCCGGGTTTGAATACTTGATACAGTTGTCAATCGTAGTGGAAGACATTTCCCCGACGGTCATGATGTCGTATTGAGAGAAGACTTCCTTGTTCATTTCCTGCATATACTCATGGACCTT